>JANXUW010000096.1 GCA_025351985.1 Pseudolysobacter sp. | reverse complement strand
CAAGCGCACGCGTTATGGCAATGTCGAATTGCCACGTCTGCTGCGCAAGGGCGGTTGCGAAAATCTGGATGCGGATCAGGTCAAAGCGCTGCGTCAGCTGGTCGGCGCCACCGCACCTGAGCCGGTGCTGACGTTGCAGCCGGTGATCAACCAGCGTCGCGCAAAAACCGGTAACGAATTCCGTCCCGAGCCACGCGCGCAACAAGCGTGGACCGGTAGCAGCAGTCATGACGAAGGTCGCGAGCTGCGCGCGTTCGATCGCATTCGCGACGATACGCCATCGCGTCCGGGCAGTCGGTTCAACGCCAAGCGCGGCCCGAATGGCGGTGCGCCACGCGGCCCTGGTGCAGGCGCCGGCCCGCGTCGCAACGGTGGCCCGGGTCAGGGGCAACGCCGCGGTCCCGCGCAGGGCCAGGGTCAAGGCCAGCGCCGCGGCCCCGGCCAGGAACAAGGTCCGTGGAATTCTGCAGGCGGCAATACGGCGAATCGCGGTCCGTCCGGCCCACGCGGCAATGCCAATCCGAATGCGCGCGGTGGTCCACGTCGCGGCCCCGGCAATCCGCAGGATGCGGGAGGTTTTCAGCCGCGCACGTGGTTCCCGAGTCCGGAGAATGGTTTCACGCCGCCGACCGGTCCGCGTTCCGGCAAACCGCCGCGCCCGGGTCAAGGTCAGGGACAGCGCGAGAACGCTTACGGCGGCGCTAATGCCGACCGTCCGCGTCGTCCGCCGCCGCGTGATCGCGCAGCTCCGCACGGCAATACGGCACCTTATGGCAATTCGGCACCGCGTGAAAATTCCGCACCGCGCGGTAATACGGCACCTCGCGATTTTTCGGCACCGCGTGGCAATGCCGCGCCCGGCGGTCCGCGTGGCGAACGTCGTCCACCGGGGCCGGGCGGTGCAGGACGTCCGCCCGAACGTCGCCACGGTAATGCTGCGCCGTCGGGCAATGGCAACACGCGTGGAGAATTCCGTGGCAATCCGGGTAACGGCCCGCGCGGCAATGCGCGTCCGCAAGGCAGCAACGCCAATTATGCGGGCCGGTCGGATCACCAGCGCGGTCCCATCGATGACAACATCGGCAATCGTGCAACGCCAGACAATGCGCCGTCGCAACGTCGCCGTGGACCGCCGCGTCGCCCGGGTTGATTCAGCAGATTGATCGAAATGGCAATGCCATAAACAAAAACGGCGGAAGATTTCTTCCGCCGTTTTATTTTGTTTGCGACAGGGCGTCGCCGAAAATTCTTTAATCGTTTTCTTAGTCGAGCTTGAGCGCTTTTTTGTCACCCTGACGACGTTTTTGTTCTTTCTGCTGATACTCGGCTTCGCAGCCATCACGCTTGACCATCACGCATTCGAGGTACTCGCTGATCTCGACGAGAGCGGCACGAATGGCCTTGCCGGTGGGCGTGTTTTCTTCATGGCCCAGCGCGCCACCGAATCCACCGCGATAGAGACCAACACTCATGCCGCCGCTGCTGCTACGGCCTTCGATGGTTCGTGTGAAATCGATATCGCCAGTAGTGGCATTGACTACGCGCACATCAATGGCGACATATGCCTCGCTCTTTTTTCCGCCTAGCGAAATACCCTTGATGCTGAAACCGCCTCCGGTATTTGAGGCATTTTCCTGATACGCGGTCACTGTGCCCATGACCAGATATTCCGCACCGGTAAGCTTGCCGATCTTGGCGCCCTGGCCCGGCGCGACACGACCTGATGCAGCCAGATTCTGCTCTTCGAGCACGCTCTCGAGCTTCTTGCGTTCGACCACGCGAAAACTGTTGGTCGATGCGAGCTCGTTGGACAGCATGCCGGACAACTCCGAACCAACCGTGGAAGTCCACCAGCCCGCGCTGGTCTCATTCTTGAATTCGACCACGCCGACGCTAGGGCGCCCACCGCCCGCTGCCGACGCGCCGGCCTGAAACGCCAGGCCCAAAAGCACTCCCGCCAAAACCTGATACGACTTTTTCATTTTCCATCTCCCAGTTGTCGCCAAAGGCGTGTATCTATCCACCAGTTACTTATTTTTACATTCTAGACTGTCGGCGATTATCCCCGCCAGCATTGTCTGCAGGACGCAGCCACGCAATATAGTCTGCTACTTACAACGCCAAACGGCGGGCAATGGTGACATTGCCTCTGCATCGCCCATCAGCGACTAACGATCATCGACACCACCGAAATGTTGTCAGCCAACGTCGCTTAACGCCAAAGCAACTTCGCCTTTACCGTGGACACACCGGATATCCGTAAGCTGCGCCACAGTTGATTCCACATCCCACGAGGCGATAAATGCGTAGCTTGCGAACCCTGGAAATGACCATGCTCGGTTATCGTATCGAGCGTATCGAGGAACACGATCAACTCGGCATTGTCGGCACCGCGCGCTTCGAAGTGATGTGTCCGTGGAGTGGCGCCGTGTTGCGCAATTTTGCGCGCGTGCGCCAGGCCAAGCGCTATGTGCTCGCGTGCGAACTTGCCGGCCTGCATCGCCGCCCGTCACTGCGTATCAATCGCGCCAGTTGATCGAATCTGGCGCGCTTGCAGTCCGACGCGCGGCGGTTCAAAGTAATGCTCGTCAATTTCCTGCGCGGCATTCCGATTGGACAAATTCAGCGCGATCCAGATCTTTGTGCGCGTGGTCGATAGCGGCAGTTTTACCGCCGCTGCCGAGCAGCTTGGCATCTCGCGCGCGATGGCCAGCAAGCTCGTGCAAGGTCTCGAAGACAGCTTGGGCATACGCCTGCTCAACCGCACCACGCGTCGCCTCAGCCTGACCGGTCCGGGTCAATCGTACTACCAGCGTACCAGCGAAATTCTGGCGCAACTCGCCGAGGCGGAATCCGAAGCGGCGCAAGCACAAAACGAACCGCGCGGACGCCTGCGTATTTCGGCGCCGACCAGTTTCGGCGTGCGCCATCTGGCACCGACACTCGGCGATTATCAACGCCGTTTCCGCCAGGTAGAGATCGATCTGAATCTCAGCGATCGTATGATCGATCTGGTCGATGAAGGATTCGATCTGGCGATTCGCATTTCGATCCTGCGCGACTCGAGCCTGATCGCGCGCCGCCTCGCGCCGTGCCGCATCGTCGTGGTCGCCTCGCCCGCCTATCTCGCCGAGCACGGCACGCCGCAACATCCGAACGATTTGCAGCAGCACAATTGTCTGGTTTATACCTTATCCACACGCGGCACGGAGTGGACTTTTCTGCGTGGCGAGGAAACCCAGGCGTTGCGCCTGAGTGGCACATTGAGCGCCAACAACGGCGACTTCATCGCCGCCGCCGCGGTCGCCGGTGTCGGTGTTGCGGTGCTGCCGAGTTTCATCGTCGCCGACGATTTGCGCGCCGGTCGTGTCGTGCCGTTATTGTGCGAGTGGCGCTCGCCAAGCATCGCCGTGTACGCGGTTTACGCGCAGACCCGCACGCTGCCCGCCAAGACGCGTAGCCTGATCGATTTTCTGGCCGAACGTTTCGGACCGGAACCATACTGGGACAACGGTCTCGGCGGCTGAGGGCAAAACCGCGCAATTGTTGCGCGCATTGTCCGATCAACGCCAAGCACCAGACAGCGTTACGACAGCTGCCTCTACCAATGTGATCGCCATAGCGATCGCCCCATTGATCCATTGAGGTCGCCAGACTCTCATCCCGGCGCGCGCTTCCGTGTCGAAAACCTGCTCCGCCAGATGCATGACTTCTGGGCTATTGCCGCTCTGATTTTGCCAGTTATAGTGTGTTAGTTATGTAATACACCAAAACTTAAACTCAACCGAGGGCACAACATGCTGAGCATCCGCGATCTATCCAAGACCTACGCCAATGGCGTCCACGCACTGCGTAACGTCACTCTCGATATTCCGAACGGCATGTTTGGACTGCTGGGGCCGAACGGGGCCGGAAAATCGTCGCTGATGCGCACCATCGCCACCTTGCAGGATGCGGACAGCGGCAGCATCCATCTCGACAATCTCGATATCGTCGCCGACAAACCCGCGGCGCGGCGCGTGCTCGGTTACCTGCCACAGGATTTCGGGCTGTATCCGAAAGTCAGCGCCGAGGCGATGCTTGATCACTTCGCCGTACTCAAGGGCGTGGTCGCGCGCGGCGAGCGCAAGACGGTTGTCGAGGCGCTGCTACGCCAGACCAACTTGTGGGATGTACGCAAACGCAAGCTCGGCACATTTTCGGGCGGCATGCGCCAGCGATTCGGCATTGCCCAAGCGCTGATCGGCAATCCGAAACTGATCATCGTCGACGAGCCCACCGCAGGCCTGGATCCCGAGGAGCGCAACCGTTTTCTCAATCTGCTCGCCGAGGTCGGCGAAGATGTGGTGGTCATTCTGTCGACCCACATCGTGGAGGATGTCACCGATCTGTGCTCGCGCATGGCGATCATCGGTCAGGGCCAGGTTCTGCTGACCGGCGAGCCGCATCAGGCGATGCAGTCGCTCGACGGCCAGATCTGGCGCCGCACCGTGCCGAATGCCGCACTCGAAGACTACAAGCAGCGCATGAGTGTGTTGTCGACGCGGCTGATCGGAGGCAAGACCACGATCCACGTACTCGCCGCGAATCGTCCCGAGGAAGGTTTCGAGGCAGTCGCGCCGGATCTCGAAGATGTCTATTTCGGTCGCTTGCGTTTGCAAGCGGCGACCTCACGCGCCGCCTGACCGGAGAAGACGATGTTCCTCGAAATCCTGCGTTTCGAATTGCGCCAGCAATTCAAGAGTCCGTTGTTCTGGCTGATCGCCACAGCGTTTGCCGCATTCGCATTCGCGGCTGCCGGGTCTGATCATGTCCAGATCGGTGGCGGCATTGGCAACACCCATCGTAACGCGCCGTACGTGATCATCGAGATGCTGACGGCGTTCACCCTGCTCGGCATGTTTCTGATCCCGGTGTTTGTCGGCGGCGCCGCATTACGCGATTTCGATGCCGGCTGCGCCGAGTTGTTTTTTGCTACGCCGCTGCCGCGCGGCGCTTATCTCGGCGGTCGTTTCACGGCGGGTTACATCGCGGCGCTGGCTGTGATGCTCGCGGTCGCTGGCGGCTTGCTGCTCGGCTCGCAGATGCCGTGGCTCGATCCGGCACGGCTCGGGCCGACCTCGGCAATCGCATACGCTTATGCGTTCGGCGTGT
>JANXUW010000032.1 GCA_025351985.1 Pseudolysobacter sp. | reverse complement strand
CGCTACGACACGCTCGGCGGCGTGTGCCTCAATGTCGGCTGCATTCCGTCGAAGGCGTTGTTGCATGCGGCGCGTGTGATCGATGAAGCCGCGCACTCGAGCGATCTCGGCATTACCTTCGGGCCGCCGAAAATCGCGCTGGATAAATTGCGTTCGTACAAGGACGGCGTGGTCGCGAAACTCACGGGCGGCCTCGCCGGCATGGCCAAGCAGCGCAAGGTCACGCGCGTGCACGGCAACGGGAAATTCATCTCGGCGAACGAGATCGAAGTCGATACCGCCGACGGCAAAAAAATCGTGCGCTTCGAGAAATGCATCATCGCGGCCGGCAGTCAGGCAGTGAAATTGCCGGGCTTGCCGTGGGACGACAAGCGCCTGATGGATTCAACCGACGCATTGTTGCTCGAAGAAATTCCGCAACGCCTGCTCGTGGTCGGCGGCGGCATCATCGGTCTGGAAATGGCGTGCGTATACGAAGCGCTCGGCGCCAAAGTCACGGTGGTCGAACTGCTCGATCAGCTCATGCCGGGTGCGGATATCGATTTGGTCAAGCCACTCGCCACTCGCCTCGGCAAACGCTACGAAGGCATCTATCTCAAGACCAAGGTGACGAAAATCGAGTCCGAGAAAAAAGGCCTCAAGGTCACCTTCGAAGGCGAGAAAGCGCCCGAGCCGCAGTTGTACGATCGTGTGCTGGTCGCGGTGGGGCGCTCGCCGAACGGCAAGAAGGTCGGCGCCGACGCCGCGGGCGTGCAGGTGAGCGATCGCGGTTTCATCGCGGTCGACAAACAGATGCGCACCAACGTGTCGCATATTTTTGCGATCGGCGATCTGGTCGGCAATCCGATGCTCGCGCACAAGGCCACGCACGAAGGCAAGGTCGCCGCCGAAGTTTGCGCCGGGCAAAAAAGCGAATTCGTCGCGCGCGTGATTCCGAGCGTGGCGTACACCGATCCCGAAGTGGCGTGGGTCGGTGTCACCGAAAGCGAGGCGAAAAAATCCGGCATCGCCTACGGCAAGGGCGTGTTCCCGTTCGCCGCGTCGGGCCGCGCGATCGGCATCAATCGCACCGAGGGTTTCACCAAGCTCATTTTCGACGAAGCCACGCATCGCATCATCGGCGCCGGCATCACCGGGCCGAACGCGGGCGACCTGATTTCCGAAGTTGCACTCGCCATCGAAATGGGCGCCGAAGCCGCCGATATCGGATTGACCATTCATCCGCATCCGACGCTATCGGAATCGGTCGGCATGGCCGCGGAAGTCTACGAAGGCACGATTACGGATTTGTATATTCCGAAGCGGAAGTAAAAGTTGACCACCAGGCGAGCGATTCGATCATGATGTCCAAAACCTTACTTCTGGCATTAGTATTTTGCTTGTTCGGAAGTGCATCCCTAGCCTCAGGGCAAAGCGCACTTCGTCTCGAAGAGTCAGTGGTTACGACGCCTGCGGGTATACATCTTGATTGGATAAAAAAATATTTGGCTACAGCGAAGAATAGGCCCGAATCGCTTGAAGACGCTGCGCGTCAAATCGCAGAAACTCCGAGTGGTTTATTCCATGAAGATATTTTGATGGCTGCAAAGAAGGCTGGACAAGTTGCCTGCACCCCTAAGTTGGCGAGTTTTTCCGGCCGAGTGAGGGCATTGATTTTCTCCGAACAGTTCGGAGAAGAGCTTTATCAGGGGCAGATCAAAAAATTGGTCAATCAGCATACCGGTGGGCTTGATGCTGAAACTTTGTTTGCCGAATTTTACGAAAAATATCTCAACGAGTATGCGCTTGCATGGAGTATGAGAAATAGCGAATCCGATCTCCGCCAGCAATGCAAAGCATATGATGTGGATGACGTTACTTCATGTCTAAAAGCGCTGCTGGTATTTGGGTCTGCGCAGACCACCACCTGCAAGATTGGTTTGAGTGATGAAATGCTCTTTGTTCGCACCCAACCCATTCCGGGTGGTATGCGAATGTGGGGATGGTAAAAAAGTAAGGTAGACAAAGCGGGGCTTCCTTCGGTCGCGGCATGCCCATCTTGGGCGGCACGCTGCGAGATGCGTGGGCGCAGCCGCACCCTTTGTCCAATCAGCATCCGGCACTTGATACGCGCGAGCGCAGCCCAATCTGAAACAGGCTGATGGCGCATCGCGCCGACTTTAATTCCCGCGCCGTATTCGGCGTACCTACTCAAGGAGATCGCATGAAACTATTTATTTCACCGGGCGCCTGCTCGCTGTCGCCGAACATCGTGTTGCATGAACTCGGCCTGCCGTTCGACTTGATCAAGGTCGACATGAAGACGAAAAAAACGCCGGACGGTACCGATTTTCTCGCGCTGAATCCGAAAGGCTACATCCCGACCTTGCAACTCGACAACGGTGATGTGCTGACCGAAGGTGCGGCGATCGTGCAGTATCTGGCGGATCTGAAACCCGAATCGAAACTCGCGCCTGCGAATGGCACGTTCGAGCGTTCGCGCTTGCAGGAAACCTTGAATTTCATCGCGACCGAAATCCACAAAGGTTTCAGCCCGCTGTTCAATTCGGCGCTGCCGGACGAGGTGCGTGAGATATTCAAGAAGAAGTTGCTGCATCGTCTGGGTGAGATCGCCACGACGCTGGATAAACACGATTACCTGCTCGGTGAGCAATTCACCGTTGCCGATGCGTATCTGTTCACCGTGCTGGGTTGGTCGAAGCATTTTGCGATCGACCTGAATCAATGGCCGACGATCGCGAAGTTTTACGAGCGTGTTGCGGCGCGTCCGGCGGTCAAGGCCGCGATTGCTGCGGAAGCCGCATTGAACAAGGCGGCGTAAGTTTCAGCGCAGGTCGCGGCAGTCGCGCGCGGCCTGCGTTTTCTCGATGTGCTGCTCGATGCGTGTTTTATTTCGCGTCGGCGATGAACCCGGAAACATCGAAATCCGAAACATCGTAATGCCGCACCAGCGGCTCCATGTCGAGCAGGTACTGGCGGTCGTCCGGGTAATACACCGACTGGTCCGCGTTTTCACCGGCGAACGCGCGCACCGCATCCATTGATTGCCATAAAGAAATAATCTGGATGTCGCAGTGCTCGCCTTGGTCGCGGCGCACGACGAATGCGCCGAGATGGCCTGGGGTTTTCCCATAGTCCTTCAGGCCGGT
>JANXUW010000009.1 GCA_025351985.1 Pseudolysobacter sp. | reverse complement strand
GACGACACGCCGGATCAGCGCCAGTTGCAGTTCGGCATTTCGGAGCTGCGCCTGATCAACCAGGGCAGCGCGCATCGTTTGCTCGCGCGTGTGCAGTGCCTCGAAACGCAATCGCCGCCAATGGCGCTCGTCGCCGAATACGATACCGATTCGCGCAACGGCCGGCTTTATCTCGGCGCAAGTCAGCTCGATCTGGCCGGGCTGCTGCGGCTGTTTCCGGTGCGCGGCCTAGCGCTGGCGAGTGGTGGTGGCGACGCGCAGTTCTGGGTCGACTGGCGTGCCGGCGCACTCGACGCTATGCGTGTCGAAATCGATCTGCGCAAACTCGTGTTGCAAACCACCGCGCCGATCGATGCAGGTAGCGTCGGCGAGATCGTGCCGCGTATCGGTCTGGATCGTTTCGCGTTCGGCGCGCGGCTGCAACGCAATACGCAGGGTTGGCGGGCCGATGTCGCGGATTTGCACATGGACCGCGACGGCCAGGCCGGTGTGCCCGGACGTTTCAGTATCGAGCAGCGCAACGTCACGGCGCCGACGCCGCCGCCGACATTGCCGGAAGGTCTGCTGCTATCGCCGCTCGACGAAACCGCCGACAAGATGCCGCTCACTGCGGCCGATGAGAATGGCGCGAGCATGAACAATGCCACCGTCGAGTATGTCGGTTCCGCCAGCGATCTGGATCTGAGCGCGCTCGCCAGCCTGTCGATGCTCAGCGATGCGTTGCCGGCGGGTTTGCGGCAATGGTTGTACAACGCGAATCCGCACGGTGTCGCGCACAACCTGAGCCTGCGTTATCACGACGGCCACGATTACGATGTCGCCGCGAGCATCGGCGGTGTTGCGTGGATGCCGGTCGGCAAGCTTCCGGGCGTGGAAGGCTTGAACTTCGAAGCGCTGGCCGACGCCCAAGCGTTGAGCCTCAGCTTGCCGATGCATACGCCGTTGCGTTTGCCGATGCCACAGGTGTTCCGCTCGACCATCGAGCTGGCCGAATTCAGCGGCAAGATCGCCGCGTATCGCACCGACAAGACATGGCGCATCGAAATCCCCGGCGTGCAGTTCGAAGGTCAGCCGGTGGCGGGACTCGGCTACGGTGGCGAGCTGCGCGGCAGCATCGATTTGAATATCGACGGTTCGCGGCCGTTCATGGATATGTATGCCGCGATCGCGCATGCCGACATGGTCGCGACGCATCCGTTCTGGCCGTACAACAACATGCCGAAACAGGGCGTGGCGTGGCTTGATCGTGGCCTCGCTGGCGGTCGCCTGACGGGACGCGCGGTATTTCGCGGCAACCTCGGCGACTGGCCGTTCCGCAATCAGCTCGGCCAGTTCAGCGCGCACGTCGAGCTCGAGGATGCGATCCTCGACTACAACCCGGAGTGGCCGCGTGTCGAGCATCTGCGCGCGAGTGCGGATTTCCTGAATACCAGTCTGCATGTGGTCACCAGCGCGGGCCAGACGCTCGGCAATAACCTGACCGGCGGCAGCGCCGACATTTCAGATTTTGCGCACGCCATCATCGAGATTCAGCTCGCGGGCGAAGGCAGCGGCAAGAATCTGCTCGATTTCCTGCATGCCAGCCCGATCGGCAAACGTTACGCCGAGCAATTGCGCGGCGTCGATATTTCCGGCGCCGGCAAACTCGCGCTGCAATTGCATCTGCCGCTCGGCAACGACCAAGGCCCGCTGAAACTCGATGGCAGCGTCGACATGACCGATGCCGATCTGTCGGCGAGCGGCCCGAATCTGCGCCTGACCCAGGCCAACGGCAAGGTCGTTTTCAGCGAGCGCGGTTTCGGCATCGACGACATGGCCGTGCGCTATGAAGATCAGCCAGCGCGTTTTGCGTTGCGTGTCGGCAGCGCCTACATGCGCGATCCGCAGCATCAGGCCGAAGCCAGTCTGCACGGCAAATTGCCGGCAGCCACTTTGCTCAAACGCGTGCCGGTATTGCTGCCGTATCAGAAATTCATCGCCGGTAGCGCCGACTGGATTGTCGACTACAGCGTCGATGACAACCACGGTAAGGGCGATTCCGCGCAACGCCTGATCGTCAGTTCCGATCTGAAAGGCGTCGCGATCAGCCTTCCCGCGCCGATGCACAAGGACAGCAACGAAGTGCAACCCTTGCGCGTGACCGTGCCGTTGCCATTCGAAGGCGGCGATTTGCAGGCGCGGCTAGGCGACATCGCGCAGATGCGCGCGCGCTTGGAAAAAGGCACGACACCATTCGCCGGCCATCTCGCGTTCGGCGCCGGAATGCCGGATGACTTGCCGAAGCGCGGCCTGCGCGTCAGCGGCGGCGTGGTCGAAGCAGATATCAGCGGCTGGATGGATTTTGTCGTCGGCAACAGCAACAGCGGTAGCGGCAGCTTTATCGAGAGCGTCGATCTGCGCGTGGCACAGCTGACGTTTTTCGGCCGCGCGTTTCCGGATACTTCGTTCAAGCTCAATTTCAGCCCGGACGAAAGCACGATCAATCTGAGCGGCACGCAGGTCGAAGGCACCGTGCATATTCCTGCAGCCGATCTGATCAAGCGTGGTGTCACCGCCGAACTCGCGCGTTTGTACATGCCATCCGACAACGACGATACGCCGCCAGCCGATGCGAATGCACCCGCTGCAGCGGATAGCGATACGCTGGCCGGCGTCAATCCGGCGGTCATCCCGCCGCTGCATATTTCGGTCGGCGATTTGCATCTCGGTCATGCCAGTTTCGGCGCGGCGCGTGTAGAAAGTTATCCGATCGAAGGCGGCATGCATCTGGAGCAGGTGCAGAGCGATTCGCCGAACATCGACATGAGCGCGCGCGGCGACTGGCTCGGCAAGGGCGGCAAGGATCATTCGACGTTTTCGATTCATTTCACCGCAAAAAATCTCGGCCACATGCTCGATGCACTTGGTTACGCCGGCGTTATCGACGGCGGCGAAACCGTGGTCGGCATCGATGCGGGCTGGGCGGGTGCGCCGTCGAGTTTTGCCCTTGCCAAGCTCGACGGCAGTTTGACTCTGTCGGTCGCGGATGGCCGCATTCTCGAAGTCGA
>JANXUW010000746.1 GCA_025351985.1 Pseudolysobacter sp. | reverse complement strand
TATCGTAGGCATCGATCTCCGGATACAAGGTGCGTCGTTTGGGATTTTCCTGCATGTTCCACTCCGCCAAAGCGACGCCGTTATGGCATCGCGATCAAATCGGGAATGGTAGCAGCGGCGCGCGCGCGGCGCATACGTACTTGAGGAATTGCCAGATGAAAAGTTGCGATTGGTCGGGACGACCGGATTTGAACCGATGACCCTCTGCCCCCCAGGCAGATGCGCTACCAGACTGCGCTACGCCCCGACATGGCGATACATTTCATAAAGCGGCGCGATTGTAACAGAGGCAACCGCGACCGGTACGGATTTTGACAATGAGTCAAAAGCACGGTGCCAATAGTGCCGTTTGCCAGTGCTATCGGCGCAGAATCAGCAGCACTTCTTCGAGTTCCATGCGCACCTGGCGCACGATCTGATTCGAGATGCTGGTTTCGACGCGCGACTGTTGTCCTTCCAGACGCTGACGCGCGCCCGTGATCGTGAAACCTTCGTCGTACAACAGGCTGCGAATCTGCCTGATCATCAGCACGTCGTGACGCTGGTAATAACGTCGATTGCCGCGCCGCTTGACCGGATTCAGGTTGGAAAATTCCTGCTCCCAATAACGCAGCACATGCGGCTTGACGCCACACAGCTCGCTGACCTCACCGATGGTGAAATAGCGTTTTGCCGGGATCGCCGGCAGCTCGGCGTTACTGCCCTGATCCAGCATATGCTTCGACCCGGACCTTCAGTTTTTGACCTGGACGGAACGTCACCACACGACGCGCCGAGATCGGAATCTCTTCGCCGGTCTTGGGGTTGCGTCCGGGACGCTGATTTTTCTTGCGCAGATCGAAATTGCCGAAACCGGACAATTTCACCTGTTCGCCACGCTCCAACGCATCGCGCACCACCTCGAAAAAGGCGTCGACGAATTCCTTGGCTTCACGCTTGTTCAGGCCCACGTCGAGAAACAGACGTTCCGCCAATTCCGCTTTGGTCAAAGCCATGCTACCCCCGTAACTTAGCACTGAATTGCTGTTCCAGGGCGCGCACTGCCTGCGCCACACAATGGTCGGCGTCCTGATCGACAAGAGTGCGCGTTGCGTCCTGCAAAATCAAGCCCAAACCGAGGCTTTTTACGCCGACACCCAGATTCGGGCCGCTGTACAAATCGAACAGGAAACAACGTTTGAGCACGTCGCCCAAGGCTTTTTGCACGCAATCCTGTACCTGCGCATACGCCACATCGTCGGGCACGATCATGGCGATATCGCGTCGAATACTCGGGTAACGCGGCAACTCCTGCGCAAGCGGCAAGGTGCCGGCGGCGAAAAGCGCGTAGTCGATCTCGAAAACATACACCTCGGTATCCAGATCGAGCGCCTTGCTCAGGCGCGGATGCAGATTGCCGATCATGCCGATCGATTTGCCGCCGAACCACAACTCGGCCGAACGCCCCGGATGCAGATACGGCAGATCGACCGCGCGCCACTCGATCGCAGCTTCATCCAGGCTCAATGCGAGCACACTTTGCAGATCGGCCTTGAGATCATGGAAATCGATCGCGCGTGCTGCGCCCGCCCAACTTTCCGGCATGGACGAACCACAGGCGACGGCGGCAAGGCGCAGGCTCTCCTGTGAACCGACCTCGCCCGCATGATAGACACGCCCGAGTTCGAATAGGCGCACACGCTCCTGCTGGCGACGACGATTGTGCTGCAACGCAGCCACCAAACCCGGCAGCAAGGACGTGCGCATCACCGCGAGATCGACCGACAGTGGATTGGCGAGTGCGACGGCGCCGACATCCAGCCCCCAACGTTCGAGCCATGCCGCGGCGACAAAACTGTAGTTGATCGCTTCGAGATACCCGTGGGCCGTCAGGCGTTCGCGCGCACGTTGCGGTACGAGTTGCACTTCCGGTGCAAGGCCAAGACGAAGTTGGCCGCTCGGCAAATTCACCGGCACCTTTTCGTAGCCATGAACGCGCGCGATTTCCTCGATCAGATCTTCTTCCCGCTCGATATCGAAACGCCGTGACGGCGGTATTGCAGACCAGCCATCGGCGAGAGTTTCGACCTGCATATCGAGGCCGCGCAAAATCGCGCCGACTTCGGCATCCTCGACATGCATGCCGAGCACACGCGCCAGACGCGCACGCCGCAACATCACCGGCGGACGCTGTGGCAAATGTTCGGGTAACACCGCTTCGATAACCGGACCCGGCTTGCCACCGGCAATCGCGATCAACAACGCGGTTGCGTGCTCGATCGCAAGCCGCGGCAGCTCGGGATCGACGCCGCGCTCGAAACGATGCGACGCATCGGTGTGCATGCCGAGTTTGCGCGCGCGACCCATGATAACCGGTGGCGCAAAGTGCGCACTTTCCAGAAATATACTTTGTGTCGAATCGCTGACTCGCGAATCGTAACCGCCCATGATGCCGGCAATGGCGAGCGCTTTTTGTTCATCCGCGACGAGCAGAAAACCTTGGTCTAGTTTGGCTTCATTGCCATCCAGAAGTTTCAGTGTTTCGCCGTCTTGCGCACGCCGCACGATGATCGCGCCTTGCAAGGTCGAGTTATCGAATGCGTGCATCGGTTGACCGAGTTCGAGCATCACGTAATTGGTGACATCGACCACCGCGTTGATCGAGCGCAAGCCCGACCGACGCAGGCGTTCGCTCATCCACAACGGCGTCGGCGCGTGCATGTCGATACCTTCGATCACGCGACCGAGATAACGCGGACAATCTGCGGCAGCCTGCAAACGCACTTCGCGCTTGGTTTGGATTTGCGCGTCGACCGCAGCAGTACCGGACTCCTGCAACGGCACGCCATAAAGTGCGGCGACATCCTGCGCCAGTCCGCGCAAGCCCAGACAATCCGGTCGATTGGCGGTGAGTTTTATTTCGACGGTCGCATCGGGCAAACCCAGATAATCGGCGAGCGGTTGACCAATTTTGGCATCGCTCGGCAACTCGAACAGGCCATTGCTTTCTTCGCTGAGCAAAAGCTCCTTGGCCGAGCACAACATGCCTTGCGAATCGACACCGCGCAACGCCGCTGCCTTGATCGTGCGACCGTTCGGCAAGGTCGCGCCGATCGTCGCGAGCGGTGCTTTGAGGCCGACCCGCGCGTTCGGTGCGCCGCAGACGATCTGCAAAAATTCGGCCGTGCCGACCGACACTTTGCAGACCTGCAGCTTGTCGGCATTCGGGTGTTTTTCGGCACCGACAATTTCGCCGACAACGACACCGCCCAGGTTTTCGCCGAGGACTTGCAGCGACTCGACTTCAAGCCCGGCCATCGTCAAACGATGCAGCAAGTTCGCGCGGTCTGCCGGCGGATTGACTAATTCGCGCAACCAGTTTTCGGAAAATTTCATTGGAATCCGTTATTCGTGGGACGAGTCTTTACCCGCCGTTTTACTTTCG
>JANXUW010000663.1 GCA_025351985.1 Pseudolysobacter sp. | reverse complement strand
GGGGTGTAACCGGTCAGGCGCCCGACCAAGTGCAAAAGCGCGGCGCCTTCGGTGAGATTGAAGCCGGTGCCGAGACCGACATCGTTCGAGCGGATATACAGGCACAAAGAGATTTCACGACGCGTGGTATTCGGCAAAAACTGATACAGCAGGTGACATGGCGGCAGCGCCATCTGGTCGAGCTCGGCGCAATTCCAGCCGTGGAAAAGAATGCGTCGATCGGCCGGATTGTTGATGATCGTATCGAGGCATTGGCGGAGCTGGTCGATCGCCTTGTACAGCAGGATTTTTTCGCTGCCGTTTTCCGCGAAGCGCGCGATGATCGCAAAACCACGCCGCTGTGCATCAGCGATCTGCGCGACATTGTTCGCATCGAGTAATTTATAGGCCGGCCATTGCCGCCACTGCACGCCGTAGATATCGCCGAGATCATCGATGCCGCTGCGATACGGATTGTTCAGCCACTGCGAATTTTCGTTGGCGTTCTGATCCCACACCTTGCAACCGAGCGCGCGAAAATCGGCGGCGCTACGCGAGGCGCGCAGAAATCCCACAAGCTCGCCGATGGCCGACTTGAACGCCAACCGGCGTGTGGTGATCGCCGGAAACCCTTGCTGCAGGTCGAAGCGCAACATCGCGCCGGGCAGGCTGATGCTGCGCACGCCCGTGCGGTTTTCCTGCCAGCTGCCGCTGTCGAGAATCGTTCGGACCAGATCGAGATACTGTTGCATGCGGCGGCTCGAAGAATGAGTTTTGCTACGCGGCGTTCGCTTGCGTTGCACCCGGATACGCAACCGGCGCACGCCGCGACAACCACAACAAAACGATGCCGGTCACGATCAGCGGCAACGACAACAGCTGGCCCATCGTCAGCCAGTCGAACGCGAGATAACCGAGCTGAATATCCGGCTCGCGCACGAACTCGACGCCAAATCGGAACAACCCGTACAACAGCGCAAACACGCCCGACACCGCATACCGCGGGCGCGGCTTGCGCGAAAAAATCACCAGCACGGTGAACAGCACCAGACCTTCCAGCATGAACTCGTAAAGCTGCGACGGATGTCGCGCCTCGGCATTCAATTGTCCGGCGAGGTACATCTGGTACAGTTCGTCGCGGGTTTTCTGCAATCCATCCAGCGCGCGCGGGAAAATCATGCCCCACGGCAGATCGGTGTGTCGGCCCCACAATTCGCCGCCGATGAAATTACCGAGGCGACCGAGACCGAGGCCGATCGGAATCAGCGGCGCGACAAAATCGATCGTATCGAAAAACTTGATGCCATTGCGCCGCGACCAGATCGCACCGGCCAGCAATACGCCGAGCAAACCGCCATGAAACGACATGCCGCCTTCCCAGATACGGAAGATCATAAGCGGATCGTGCAGCAGTTCGGCGAAGCCGTAGAACAGCACATAACCGATGCGACCGCCGAGGATCACGCCGAGCATCACGTAAAACGCCATGTCGGAAAACTGCTCGTACGAAACCGGCAAACGCCCTGCCGCACGGCGGCGGTTGCCGAGCCAGCCGGCCAGCACGAAACCGAGCAGGTACATCAGGCCATACCAGTGAATGCTGATCGGCCCGAGCGAAATCGCGATCGGATTGATGTTGTGGAAATAATGCATGAGTGATCCGGGTCGGACTCGATTTAACGGCGAATGGCGCGATGCGCCGCACGCATTATGCCGGCAATACGCGGCAAATGAATCCCTTCAGGTAATCGGTTTCGATGATCGCCGGATGCACCGGATGATCCGGCGCCTGCTGCAATTGCATGAGCACCTGCACCTGGCGATCGAGATGGCGCGCGCCCTGTTGCACGGCTTCGAGCAAGGTCGTGCGCGACATGTGATACGAGCACGAACACGTCACGAGGATGCCGTCCTTCGCCAGCAATTGCATCGCCATCTCGTTGATGCGCCGATAGGCGAGCCGGCCTTCGGCAAAATCCTTCTTGCGCTTCACGAATGCCGGCGGATCGAGAATGATTACGTCAAAACGTTCGCGTTGTTCACGCAGGCGCTTG
>JANXUW010000256.1 GCA_025351985.1 Pseudolysobacter sp. | reverse complement strand
CCGCGCTGGTCGAACTTGTGGAGTTGCGTTTTTTCGCCGGCTTGTCGATGCAGCAGATCGCGCGGCTGCAAAAAGTCGGGGCGCGAACGCTGGATCGCGATTGGCGTCGCGCCAAGGCGTATCTGTTTACGGCATTGCGTGCCGACGAAATTTGAGTGGCAGCAGGCGTTCTATTTCGCGCTTGCCAGCAATTCGCTGGCGCGCTGCCGAGCCTCGATCGCGTAAGGAAAATTCACGCCATCCAGGTGTTTGCGCACACCGCTCAGCAGCAAACGCGCCGCGCGTGACTGATGCTGTGCCGCAAGTGTCGTGGCGAGTGCAAACTCGATCTCGATGATGCGTGGATCGGTGGCCGCGTAAACCGTGCCGCGTACCTGCAACGCTTCGCGCAACGATGCCTCCGCCTCGATGTAACGGCCCTGCATCGCCGCGCTGCGACCCAGCAACAACAACGCTGTGCCGAGCCGATGACTGCCGGCAGGGTACAACTGGCGATTCAGGACGAGTGCGGATTTTGCGAGCTCGTCGGCGACGTCTGGATGACCGCTGGCGAGCTGAACTTCGGCAGCAACGGTCAGCGCGTATTGAAGTTCAAGGCGGTTCGATGGTATTTCGGCGCGGACTGCGACAAGGTTGTTGGTGATCGATTCGAGCACGTCCGGCGCGCGATTTTCGCGAATTGCGACCCGCGCCAGCCAGTACAATGCCCGCCGCGTGCGCGCGGAGTTTTCGCCGAAATGACTGCGCGCAACAGCCTGCGCCTGTTCCAGTTCGGCCTTGGCATCGCGCAACTTTCCTTCGAGATAAAGCGCCGAACCCAAACTCACGCGCACAGCGGAAATTTGCGGATCATTGGTATTGTCCAACGATTCCCAGATACGCAGTGCCTGGTGCAATGAAATTTCGGCGGCGTTGAACTGGCCCAGCTCTCTTTGCGTATCGCCAAGATTCTCGTAGGCGTATGCCAGCGATGAATTGGTATCGCCGACGGCGGCACGCTCGTGCTCGATGTTGCGCAAGCGGCGCGGCAACACTTCGCGATATCGCCCTTGTTCTTCGAGCATCAGCAGCAGATCGGATTCCACCTGCAGTGTATTCGGATGCACCGCGCCGAGTACCTGCGTATTGATGGTCAGCGCCTGATCGAGTACGCCTTCGGCGCCGACCAGATCGCCGCGTGCCTCGCGTGCATAACCGAGTACTTCCAGCGCACTGGCGACACTGCTGTGGTATTGCCCGTGCAACTCACGCGCGATCGCAACAGCCTGGTTGGCGGCCTTTTCCATTTCATCGAGCTGCGAGCTACTCAACAAAGACCACGCCAGTGCAACCAGGTCGGCCTGCACGGCGTCGTTGTTTCCGCCGAAGTGAGCGCGATCATAAGCGAGAGTCGCGCGCACGACCGGCTGCGCATTGATGCCGCTCGCCTCCATCTCCACCGTATCGAGCACATGGCGGATGTCCGATACCATCTGCACGTTTTCGCTACCCTCGGTCAGCGCGAGGCTTTGTTGCAGGTAGGTACGCGCGATCGGATAGGCACCACGACGCTGGGCGATGTTGGCAAGATGCAGCAATATACGTGCGTGAATGCCCGGCGGTACCGCCTGCGTATCGCTCAGCAGCTGCGCCTGCGTGAGCAGATTTTCGGCAGCATCGTAGTCGCCGATATCGAAATACAGTTTTCCGAGCACGTCGAGAATATCGGCCTTGATCGCGGCCACGTCGATGTGGTTTTCGTCGAGCCGATGCGTCGCCTTGTCGAGCAGCTCGTGCGCCGTGATTGCACCACCAGGGCTGCTGTCCGGCTTGGCATCGTCGAGTACGCCGACCAGAAATTGCCGCACGACATCGGCGCGCTCGGCCTGTTCCCGCGCGTGCTGCGCTTCGGCCTCGATACGCATGGCTTGCTGATGCGTGCGTTGCGCTTCCCACGCGATACCGGCGATACCGATCATCAACAGTGCGAATCCGAATGCGCCGATCGCGACGCCGATACGATGCCGCCGCGCGAACTTGCGCAGTTGATAAGACCATGCGTCGCCAACCGCGGTAACCGGATGTCCGGAAAGATGCCGCTGCAAATCATCGGCAAACGCCTCGACCGACGGATAACGTTGCAGCGGAACTTTCTGCAGCGCCTTCAGCACGATCCGATCGAGATCGCCGCGCAGCGCACGGCGTAATGACGCATCGGCCAGATTTTTGCCGATGCTCACGCTCGGGGCGAGCGCGTCGTCTTCGAGTATGACCTGCTCCACGCTGGCCTGCGCCTCGCTGCGCCGATGCGGGCGCTGCCCGACCAGCATTTCGTACAGCACCACGCCAAGCGCATAGACATCGGTAGCGGTGGTGATCGTTCCGCCGCGGATCTGTTCCGGCGCGGCGTAGGGCGGCGTAAAAAGATGCGCGGCGGTTTGCGGATCGGCATCGTCCACGCTCGCGGCGAGCAATTTCGCAATACCGAAGTCGAGCAGTTTCGGCACGCCATCGATCGTGACGAGGATATTCGAAGGTTTCAAATCGCGATGAACCACCAAATTCTGGTGGGCGTAACGAACCGCTTCGCAAACACCGAGAAAAAGCCGCAGCCGCGCCGTGGTATCGAGTGCGTGCTTGCGACAATATTCGTGGATCGGCAGGCCTTGCACATATTCCATGACGAAATACGGTTGGCCCGATTCCGTCAGCCCGCCGTCGATCAAGTGCGCGATGCTCGGGTGATTCAGGCGTGCCAGAATCTGTCGTTCCTGGCGAAAGCGCTGCAACAGACCCGGCGTCGGATACGCCAGCAATTTGACCGCGACGCGTTGCTCGAATTCGCCATCGTCGCGCTCGGCCAAAAACACCTCGCCCATGCCGCCTTGGCCGAGCAGATGCAGCACACGATAATGGCCGAACTGGCGCGGCATTTCGTTGTCGGATTCTTCGCGCGCCAGACTGATGATCGGGTCCGATTCGAGAAAATCGCCGAGACTCGAATCCGCACGCAACAATTGCTCGACCGAAATCAGCAGTTCGTCATCGTGGCCGCAGTTTTGTCTGAGCCATGCAGCTTGCTGTTCCGGCGCGACCTCAAGCGCCTGCGAAAACAGCGCGTCGATTTGCTGCCAACGTCTCGCGGTCATGGCTCAAGCACTCGTTCTTTCCCCGGTGGAATTCGTTGCGCAGCTGCAGCCGTTGCGAATTGTGATGCAAAGATCGACGCGCGGATGGATGTAGACGTTTTGCACACGATAAACGTTGCGCCAATCCATTCGGCTGAAATCTGGCCACGGCGCGGTCGAATGGTACTCATATGAGAGCATCGGCTTTCCATCTTGCGTGCGTAGTCAGTTGCTCGCCTTGATGAAATCACGGATCAGCGCATTCACTTCTTCGGGTTTTTCGCGATTGATCCAGTGCGATGCATCCGGCATGAGTTTGAGCGTCAATTCCGGCACGTAGGCGGCGATACCACTGAGGTTTCCGCTCAGCAAATACGGATCTTTCAGTCCCCAGATCAACAACGTTGGAACATGCACGATGGTGGAGTGCAAGGCAGGCGTGTAGTTGCCGTTCGCGCCGATTTTTCGCGCACTATCCGGTGGGCCGATCCGTGCGGCGCGATAATAATTGAGCGCACTGCGCAGCGCGCCGGGTTGCGCCCATGCTTGCAGGTAAAGGTCGCGATCCGCTGGTGACAAACGTCCGTTCTGCAAGCCCTCGGCCAACACCGACTGTTGCAGCGCGGCGTAGTTGTGGTCTGCCAACGCCTGTTCCGTTTTGTCATCACGAATCGCCAACATGTAGGCGCTCGCGGCTTGTTGTGCCGCATTCTGTTTCAGCTCGCGATCGAAGATGGCTGGATGCGGCGCGTTCAGAATAATCAGCTTTTCGACGTAATCCGGATGATAAAGCGCAAACGCCCAAGCGATCACGCCGCCCCAATCCTGGCCGACCAGGATAATTTTTTTTCGTCCCAGATGTTGCGCCAGCGCGCGAACATCTTCGACAAGATGGTCGATCTGATACGGCTCGATGCCTTCGGGCTTTGCAGAAAGATTGTAACCGCGCATGTCGGGCGCTACGACTTGATAGTCCTTGCCGAGTTCTTCCAGTTGCGGTTTCCATTGATACCAGAATTCGGGAAATCCGTGCAGGAAAATCATCAGCTTTCCCGAACCCGCAGTGACATAGTGAATGCGAATGCCATTTGTCTCCGCATATTCATCGCGCAAGGCGACCGGCTGCGAGCACGCCTGCAATAAAATCGTGATACCTGCAATAAAAATAGAAATTTTCATTAAAGCTGTGTGCTTTTTCACGCAATAATCCTGCTGATCAAGACGTCTCTGACCGGAATGGTCCAACTGCCGAGCAGAAGCGTGTCGTCGACAGCAGACGACAAACATCGCACCGCACCGTTCCAACTACATACGAGATTTGGCGAGCAAGTTCGCCACGGCGAGTTAGACGGAGGGAGATCGCAACTGCGATATGTCGGATTTTCGACCGACCCGATGCGACCAAATCGCCGCGTTCTGCATCATGTACAACAATTCCTGCCGAGATGGCGAACTTCGCTGCCGATTCTCGTATTCATGATTACGCAGCCGATCAATTCGTCATGGCATGGAGCCACGGAATTCGCGGCGCGCCTTGGTGATACGGCATGAAAAAAAGGGCAGTCATGATCGAAATCAGAACTCAGCGTATTGCTGCCGGTGGAAATATTCGGCTACCGCCGCCGGCGAAAATTTCGGCATCCGGCGCCGATGTCGGCATGCATGTCTTGCTGTGCGAACGCCATGTCGATGTCAGTGTGCCGGCAGGCATGGTGGGCATCTGGTGCCCGCTGAAAAATGGCGCTTGGATAGAAGTGCCAAGCGCGCGATTTTTCGTAAGACGCGGTGAAATATTCACGTCCGATGCCGAGCATTCGCACGAAGTGAGTTGCCCGATGTCGGGCGCATGCATCGGATTGATTGCCGCGCATGAAGTGTGGGCTGGATTGATGTCTTCGGCTGGCGGCGTCAGGAGCGAACTGCCCGCAGTTTTCCCCGCCAGGCATCGCGCAACGCCGACTATGCGGCTTGCTTTGCTGCGGCTCGCGCGCGCCGCACTCGATGTTTCCGGCACGCTTGCAAAACCCGGCGCGGATGATTTTTCGCGACTGCTGATCGATCTGCAGCAGCCGTTTGCGCCGATGCTGGAGCAGTGTCCGGGGCCGTCCCTGGCGCGCAAGCGGCGTATTTTTTTGCGACTGCAGCGGGCGCGACACCTGATACAGATCAATTCATCCAGCGATATCGACATCCCCATGCTGGCCACGTTGACGAGCTATTCGCCAAACCAGTTCATCAGGTTGTTCCAGAAGGTCTTCGGTGAGACACCGTATGCCAGCCTGTTACGCACACGCGTCGAATTTGCCGGTCGCTTGATTGCGCAATCCAGCATGAATATCCGTGAGGTATTGCATCTGAGCGGGTTTGAAAATCGCACGACATTTGCGCGTGCCTTCAAGGTGCGTTTCGGCAGCACTGCCACGTCATATCGTTCGATATCGCGCCGTGCCAGCTGAAAATTGCGAATGCCCGATTTCTGTTGAAAATTGATAAGACAAGTATGTCCATCGTGTTGAGTTGCGAATAATTACGTAGCTTATCAAGCGCTCATGCGTTGATAACCATAGTTTCGAAAGACAATTTTATTGGATCGAATTTCAGATGTCCGATTATCTCGAAAATATTTTAATAAAGGCCGATTCGCGAATCGATTTTCTAGCGTACACAATCCAGCAAGTTTTACGAATTAGCCGCAATAATGTAGTGTTGACCAAACTGTTTGCGCCGACAAGCGAAACGCCAGGTTTCGCCTCGGTGCCAATTATGATCGAGGACGACGCGCCGAGGCCGGAATCCATCCAGACTGCCGAGTTTCGCATCCGCCATATCGATGCGGAAAGATCAATCGCCGCGCTTAGTCTTGATCGTGCCGCGATCGAGAAAAGCGGCAAGCTAACGGTCGGCGATTTGCTGCAGTCGCTGCCGAGCATTGTCGGTGGGGCAAGCCAGGCGTCGCGGAACAGTAGTCAGGGTTCGGGCAGTGCCTTTGTGGCGTTGCGCGGCCTCGGGCA
>JANXUW010000596.1 GCA_025351985.1 Pseudolysobacter sp. | reverse complement strand
CTTTGCTCGGCGAAAACATCAAGCAACTTTCGGGCGCGCGACGCGCCACGCTCGAACAACGCATCGGCGTATTGTTTCAGGATGGCGCGCTGTTCTCGTCGCTGACTGTCGCGGAAAATGTCGCGGTGCCGTTGATCGAACATCACCGCCTGAGCAAGACGCTGGTCGAACGCATCGTCGCGCTGAAGATTGCGCTTGCCGGCTTGCCGCCCGATGCCGGCGCGAAATATCCCGATCAACTTTCCGGCGGCATGCGCAAGCGCGCCGCACTCGCGCGCGCACTCGCGCTCGACCCCGATATTCTTTTCCTCGATGAACCAACCGCGGGCCTCGATCCGATCGGCGCCGCCGCATTCGATCAATTGATTTTGACCTTGCGCGAAAGTCTTGGGCTCACGGTTTTCATGATTACCCACGATCTCGATACGCTGTATACGATCTGTGACCGCGTTGCGGTGATCTCGCAAAAACGCGTGCTCGTGCTCGGTGATCTCGCGACCGTGGCAAGCAATCCGGACGAGTGGATTCAGGCCTATTTTCATGGCCCGCGCGCGCGCGCCGCGGCAGCCGCCCAAACACGCCAGCACGCGCCGCAATCGTCGATAGCGGCGCCCAGGAGTTGATGATGGAAACACGCGCACACCATGTTCTGATCGGCGTATTCACGCTTGCGGTGGTCGCCGCCGCGATGCTGTTTGTGTTGTGGCTGTCGAAGGCCAGCGCGGATCGCGAATTCGCTTACTACGACATCGTATTCACCGAAGCGGTGACGGGTCTGTCGAAGGGCGGCCTCGTGCAATACAACGGCATCAAGGTCGGCGAAGTCACGCAGTTGCGATTGTCACCGAAGGACGCGCGCAACGTCGAGGCGCGCATTCGTGTCGATGGCGGTACACCGATCAAGATCGATACCAAGGCCAAACTCGCCTCGCTCGGCCTGACCGGCATTGCGTTCATCCAGCTGTCGGGCGGGGCGCCGGGCAGCGCGCCGTTGCAAGACACGCCCGAACAGCCGGTTCCGCGCATCCTCGCCGACGAATCGGCGCTGCAAAAATTGCTCGCATCAAGCGAAGATATCGTCACGACCGTCAACGATGTTTTGTTCCGCGTCGGCAACCTGCTGAGCCAGGAAAACGTCGATCGCGTATCGCGCACGCTGCAACATGTCGATCAATTATCCGGCGCGATCGCGGAGCAGCGCGACGACCTCAAACACGTCATCACCGATCTGGCCGGTGCGACCACGCAATTGCGCAGCACGCTGACCCAGGTCGACAAGATGGCACGCACCACCAACGACCTTGTCGATCATCAGGGCCGCGCCACGCTCGATGCCGCCAGCGCGACACTCGCGGCCTTGCAACGCACCGCTGAGGGAGCCGACAAACTGGTCAGCCAGAATCGTGAGGCGATCAACAATTTCAGCAACCAGGGCCTGTCGCAAATCGGCCCGACCGTGGTCGAGCTGCGCGACTTGTTGCGCTCGCTGAAATCCATCACCGACCAGTTGCAGGACAATCCGGCCGGTTACCTGTTCGGCCACGGCCAGCCCAAGGAGTTCGAACCGAAATGAAAGCGACCTGGCGAATTCTCTCGAGCGCGACCGCAGTGCTGATGCTCAGCGGTTGTCTCGGCATCACCAAAAAACACGAGCCATCGACCGTGTACGCGCCGACGCTTGCGCACAGTGCGGCGGTGAGCGGCGCGCCGCTGGCGTGGCAACTGCTGGTCGATGTGCCCAGCGCGGTCGATCCGCTTGATGGCACGCGCATCGTGGTGATGCCGCAGCCGGGCATCGTGCAGTTCTACAAGGATGTGCGCTGGCGCGAACGCATGCCGGTATTGTTGCAATCGATGCTGCTGCAGGGATTTCAGGAATCCGGGCGATTGCTCGGCGCGAGCAGCCTGTCGACCGGCCTGCGCGGCGACTACGCGTTGCATCTGGATCTCGGCGATTTCCAGGCCGAATATCGCGGCGCGAGCAACCCGACTGTCATCATCCGGCTCAACGCGCAGCTCACGCAAAACGCCAGCAATCGCGTGATCGCGGCGCGCAGTTTCAGCTGGGAACAAGCAAGCGGCG
>JANXUW010000591.1 GCA_025351985.1 Pseudolysobacter sp. | reverse complement strand
CCTCAAACGTTGGCGCGGGATCGCGACGCGTTACGCGAAGCGCTCGGCATCGTTCCTGGCCGCCGTGCAAATCCGATGTTTGATGCTGTGGGTGGAAATCTTGTGACGACACTACCTAGGTAACGCGGGGTATCAAACCATCAGACCGCCGGCGATACCCTTATTGAGGGCAAGACACGAAACGGAACATTTTGCATCTTAAGCCGCCGCCAGTACGTCACTTTCTCGCACGTATCTGGTGCGGAAATACCCCTCAAGTATCAATAAACCGTACAGAACTCAGACGGCATGCACGGGCTGGGCGACCAGACGAACGCCGAGGGCTGCACAGACACGGCTCACCGTATCGAAACGTGGCGCACTGTCGGGCCGCAATGCCTTGTACAAGGCTTCGCGTGTGATGCCGGCCGACTTTGCTATCTCGCTCATCCCGCGAGCGCGGGCGATGTCGCCGAGGGCAGCGGCAAGCAGAGCCGCATCGTTTGCTTCGAGAATGTCGGTTAGGTAGGCAGCAATGGCCGCTTCGCTGTCCAGATACGGTGCCGCGTCAAATTCGGGCAGATTGTCTACCTTGATGCGTTTGGTCATATTGATTTCTCCTGTCAATCCAACAATGCGGTCAGTGCTTTAGCTCGTTTTATGTCGCTCTTCTGCGTGCGTTTTGAGCCACCAACAACCAGCACAACCAGTTGCTGGCTGCGTTGCGTGAAGTACACTCGCCAGCCAGCGCCGACGTGTATGCGCAGTTCTGACACGCCTTCACCGACCGGTTCCACGTCGCCCATCAGGCCACGTTCAAGCCGCTTGAGCCGGGCCGCCACGACACCGCGCACCGTGGCATCGGCCAGGCCGTCGAGCCAAGCAGTGAATTCCGGAAGTGGCTTGAGCGTGAACATGCATCAATTGTAATCGATCGATTACATAACGTCAAGAGGTTCGCACCTCGCATTCGTGATCTCATGTAGCCGGCGGCGCACAGTACGGCGTGCAGCGCATCGCCGATCGCACCGCGTAGCCAGCAGCGATCCATGCGATGGTCGAGTTTGGCATGTCCAATCGCAGGTTCGATCGCCTGCCGGCGTTTGAGGTGTCGCCGTTGCATTCGGGTGTCGTAGGCGCAATTCGCCTGCCGTATCCGGCACACTCGTAACCGGCATGGCATCGCGAAAACCAACCCGACTCTCCCCCTATGTCGCGCTTGCATTCCGGTGGATGTTATCATACGATATGATATCATTACGAATGATGTGACATGCTATGCCATTGAGAAAGATCATTGTCGTTGGCGGCGAGAAAGGGGGTACTGGTAAGAGCACGATCGCTACCAACCTGGCCGTTGCATTTGCCCGCCAAGGAAGCGACGTGCTGCTGGTGGATGCCGATCCGCAGCGCACGTCAGCCCGTTGGGCGGAACGTAGAGCAGAGTTCAACGGAGAGGCAGCGCCAGTCCATTGCGTTCAGCAGCTCGGCAACATTTACCCTGCGCTGCAGGATCTCGCAAAGCGCTACGCCATCCTGGTGATCGATCCAGGTGGTCGAGATAGTAAAGAGCTCCGATCGGCGTTGCTGGCGGCCGACATCTTGTACACGCCGCTTCGCGCCTCGCAACCTGACATCGAGACATCTGCACATATGCATGACCTCCTAGAAATGGCACGGTCCTCGCGCAGTACACCACTGCCTGCGCGCCTGCTTATTAGCATCGCACCAACCCATCACCTCGTGCGGGACGAGGAGGGCGCGCGCGAAGCACTTGCCACGTTGCCCGGCTTCGAGCTGTCGGCCGTAACCGTTCACGATCGGAAGGCATATCGCGACGCGATGGCCGCAGGGCGAGGGGTGCTCGAACTCAATCAGCCGGCCGCCACCCGGGAAATCGAAGCGCTCGCCGCTGAATTAATGAGTTGAACTAACATGACATTATATGATATCATATCATTTAACCACGCTCAATGGTGACCAACATGAACGGAAAACCATCCTTTTCGGTTCCCGCGCTCAAACCCAATGCGGCGGCCTTCGTAGAAGCGGCCGATGCGCACCGCACCCTGCCGCCCGACTCGACACCGTGGCGTGGGCAGCGGGAGCAGAAGCCGACAGAAACTTTTCTCATCCGACTGACTGCGCAGGAACGTGGCACTCTGCAGGCGGCTTTCGAGCAGTCTCGGGAGCGATCGTTGCAGGCATTCGTGCGAAGTATCTTGATCCCCGAAATCACCAAGCGAATGGTTTGATTGGGGTGACGGTATGAGCAAGACGCCGATCTCTACCATCGATTTGTTTCGGCCAACGCCGGAGAAAGCACGACTTGGCTTGGTCGAGCGACACGGCATGGACGCAGCGAAAGTTGCGGTCATGGCGGATGCAGTCGTAGTGGACAAGTGCGAGGCTCTGGATGAGATCGATGAGATCGATGAGATCGATGAGATCGATGAGATCGTCGACCCGACGAATGAACCTTGGTACGACTCGCCTACTAATCTCCGACCGGCCAAGCCCGCAACAGCGGCGCGCGTGTTGCTACCGGATCGGTATCCGCAGAGCGACCTTTCCATTTGCGATGTATTGGATGCGGTGCCAAAGGATGATTTGGGCTCTATGGAGCACCCCATTTTTTCGCTGTCCAAGCGGCCGGACATAGCGATACGCCGCTATGAACACAACGGTGTGTCGGTAGAGGTGACTCCCAGCGTCAAGGGAATTGCCACCATCTTTGATAAGGACATTTTGATCTATGTGATCTCACAACTGATCACGAAGATCGACCAAAACATCGAGCCGCACCGCACTGTGCGCATGCGCGCATATGACTTCTTGGTGAGCACCAACCGCGGGACCGGGGGACGCGAATACGACTTGCTTGAGGCAGCATTTGAGCGCCTCGCGGGTACACGGCTGCGCACAGACATCCGTACGGCCGACGAACGTACCCGCGCTGGTTTTGGGATGATCGACAGTTGGAAGATCGTCGAGCGGCGCTTGGATAGTCGCATGGACGCCATTGAAGTCACGGTATCGGAGTGGCTGTTCCGCGCCATACGGGCGAGGGAGGTGTTGACTCTGCATCGTGACTATTTTCGGCTTGGAAGCCCGATCGATCGACGTCTCTACGAGCTCGCACGCAAGCACTGCGGCCGCCAGCCAAAGTGGAGCATTGGCCTTGCGTTACTACA
>JANXUW010000589.1 GCA_025351985.1 Pseudolysobacter sp. | reverse complement strand
CAAGCGCGCCGGATGTCGTGCTGGATGCGCTGTACACCGCTTTCTCCACCAATGCGGTAATGCTGCCCGACGATGGCCGCGTGTTGTTTTTGCGTGCGCGCGACGGCGGACAACTGCGCGCGTTGCGACGCTCGGCGTGGGTGTGCGAGCAGACCTTCAAGCCGCATGCAGATGCGCTGGTGCGCGGCGGGTTGAACGTGCTGGATCCGCTACAGGACGCAGCGACGGCGGATTCGCACTATGCGCTGGTCGTCGTATTGCCACCGCGCCAGCGCGACGAAGCGCGTGCACTTTTCGCGCGCGCGGTGCGGCAAGCAGCGCCAGGGGGCATCGTCGTGGCAAGCGTCGCAAATGCGGAAGGTGCACGTTCCAGCGAAACCGATCTGGCCCGATTGGCGGGCATCACGCAAAGCCTGTCGAAACACAAATGCCGCGTGTTCTGGACCACGCCAGTGACGACGCAAGTCGATCAGGATCTGCTGGCCCAATGGTCACGGCTGGATGCGCCGCAGGCGATTGCCGACGGGCGTTTTGTCAGTCGCCCGGGATTGTTTGCATGGAACCGCATCGATCCGGCCTCGGCCTTGCTCGCGGCGCAGCTGCCGCCGACGTTAGCCGGCAAGGTCGCCGATCTCGGTGCAGGTTACGGTTATCTCGCCGCTGAAGTTTTACGCCGTTGTGCGCAGGTCACGGCGCTGGATTTGTACGAAGCCGAAGCGCGTGCGCTGGCGCCTGCGCGCATCAATATCGCCAAGGCGGTTTCCGAGCGTGTCAGCGACGTTGCGACCGATGTCATCTGGCACGATGTGAGTGTGGGTTTGCCAAAACGCTACGATGTGATCGTGAGCAATCCGCCATTTCATCTCGGGCGTGCGGATCGACCTGAACTCGGTCGCGCGTTCATCAATGTTGCCGCCGATGCGCTGTCGCCCGGTGGTCGTTTCTGGCTGGTGGCGAATCGGCATCTGGCGTATGAAGCGACGCTCGCCGCGCGTTTCGCGGCAGTGCAAACCGTCGTTGTGCAGGACGGCTTCAAGGTGATCGAAGCGAGCGATCCGATCGAGCAAAAATCGACGATATGGGCAAAACAATGAGACTCGTAAAACTGATTGCCAACCTCGGTTACGGCAGCCGCAAGGAAGTCGCCGCGATGTTCCGCGAAGGTCGTATCACCGCCGCCGACGGCGATGTTTTGTATGCCGATGACAAGGTGGGGCATGGCGAGATTTATATCGACGAGCAGCCGCTCGATCCGCCGCCGGACCTGGTGCTGATGCTCAACAAACCGCTCGGCACGATCTGTTCGACCAAGGACAAGGGGCGTGTCGTCTACGATCTGTTGCCGCCGCGTTATCGCGAGCGCAGCCCGAGCTTGTCGACCGTCGGGCGGCTGGATCGCGAAACGTCGGGCCTGTTGTTGTTCACCGACGACGGCGCGCTGTTGCACCGGATTATTTCGCCGCGTGCAAAAGTGGCAAAAGTATACGAAGCGACGTTGGCCCAGGATCTGCGCGGTGACGAAGGCGAAATTTTTGCCGCTGGTACACTCATGCTCGAATCGGAACAGACGCCGCTCGCGCCGGCCGAACTCACGGTGCTCGGCCCACGTCATGTCACGGTCACCGTTACCGAAGGTCGTTACCATCAGGTGCGACGCATGTTCGCCGCGGTCGGCAATCACGTCGAAACGCTACGGCGCATTTCGGTGGGCCGATTGGTGCTGGGCGATCTCGCCGATGGGGCGTGGCGCGCGCTTGATGCGGAAGATGTCGCCCTCATTTTCTCGTGATGCAAGCACTTCATTTCGATAATTTTTTTGTGCGCGAGTTGCCCGGTGATCCACATTCGGGATCACAGCGGCGACAGGTGAATGGCGCGCTGTTTTCGCGGGTCGATCCGACGCCGGTCAGCACGCCGCGTTTGCTCGCTCACTCTGCCGAAGTGGCGGCGTTGCTTGGTATCAGTGATGCCGATATCGCATCGGCGCAATTCGCCCAGGTGTTTGCCGGCAATGCCTTGTTGCCGGGCATGCAGCCATACGCAGCGAATTACGGCGGCCACCAATTCGGCCATTGGGCCGGGCAGCTTGGCGATGGTCGCGCGATTACGCTCGGCGAATCCATCAACGCGGCTGGGCAGCGCTGGGAGCTGCAACTCAAGGGCGCCGGTCCGACGCCGTATTCACGTACTGCGGATGGTCGCGCCGTATTGCGTTCGTCGGTTCGCGAGTTTTTATGCAGCGAGGCGATGTTTCATCTCGGTGTGCCGACCACGCGCGCATTGAGCCTGATCGGCACGGGCGAGCAGGTGATGCGCGACATGTTCTACGACGGCCATGCGAAAGCCGAACCGGGCGCGATCGTCTGTCGTGTTGCGCCGTCGTTTATCCGTTTCGGCAATTTTGAATTGCCGACTTCACGCAACGATATTGCGCTACTGCAACAGCTCATCGATTTCACCATTTATCGTGATTTTCCCGAGATTTCATGCGGCAGCAAGTCCACCGAACAGCAGCGCGGCGATTGGTTTGCGCAAGTCTGCGAGCGTACCGCGCTGATGGTCGCGCACTGGATGCGCGTGGGTTTTGTGCATGGCGTGATGAACACCGACAACATGTCGATCCTCGGCCTGACCATCGACTACGGTCCGTACGGCTGGATCGATGACTACGACCCGGACTGGACGCCGAACACCACCGACGCGCAAGGCCGGCGTTATCGTTTCGGTCAGCAGCCGCAAGTGGCGTACTGGAACCTGACCAAGCTCGCGCAAGCGCTTTTTCCGGCGTTCGATTCGCCCGATCCGCTGCAGGCCGGATTGCAACGTTATGCCGACATGTATGCGCGGCTGGATCGCGACAATATCGCGCGAAAACTCGGACTTGCCGAATGCCGCGACGACGACATGGCGTTGATGAGTTCACTGCAAGCGCTGCTGCATTCGGCAGAAGTGGACATGACACTGTTCTTTCGCGCTTTGGCTGATGTCAATCTGCAAACACCGAGTCTCGCTCCGTTGCGCGGGGCATTTTACGACGAGGCAAAAATGCAGCGTGCCGAAGTGGGATTCAGCGATTGGCTGATGCGTTATTCCGCACGCGTGAATGGCGATGATTTATCGAGTGAACAACGGCAATCGCGCATGACCGCGGCCAATCCGCGTTACGTATTGCGCAATTATCTCGCGCAACAGGCGATTAATCGCGCCGAGCAGGGCGACGTCGGCGGAATCCACGAATTGCTCGATGTGATGCGTCAGCCGTATATCGACCAACCCGGGTGCGAGCAGCACGGGCAACGCCGTCCGGATTGGGCGCGCGATCGCGCCGGATGCTCCATGCTGTCGTGCAGCTCGTGAGTACTGCACCCATCTCGATCATCAAGTGAGCTGTGGGTTTGCGAAGATTGATGTGTCGTGGTTCACAAAAATTTCAAGTGAATATTGCGTGAAATCTTGCGACGGTGTAGAACGCTGCATTGTGTGACAGGGGAAATACATGCAAATCGGGGAGCGTGGCCATGGGCCCGCATTACAACCGGTAATAGCGGATTTTAATGATTGGCGCGCGACCTATCGCTGGCCATTTATCGCCTTGTGTCTGGTTTTTAGCCTCGGCGTTATTGCGAGCGGCGGGGCCAAACGTGTCGATGCCGGGCATCCCGGTGAGATTGCAAAATCGCCACCTGCTGTTCAAGCTGCATCCATCCCTAAAGACAGCAGTTCGCCTGCGCACTCGGTTGGTGCTGAACGGCCGGCCGCGGCAATCGATGTCCAGACCACACCGATTGCAGCGCCGCAGATGCGCAACGAACAAGCACAACGCTGAATTCCTGGCAGCGAAACCCGTTGAAGAACTTCGCGGGCATTGTCTCGTACCGGGCTTTTAACACGACAACCCGTAGGCTGATCTTTCCGGCGGCACGTCCGCCCTTGCCAGCGAGAACAACACCATGTCGATTGCCAAAGTTATCGAACTGAATGCCTCATCCAAAAAAAGCATGGAGGATGCAGTCACGAGCGGTTTGAAGAAGTGCGCTGAATCGGTAAAAAACATCAAGGGCGCGTGGGTCAACGAAATCAAGGTCGTGACCGATCACGAAGGCAACGTCACTGAGTGGCGGGTGAATCTGCGCGTGACTTTTGTCGTCGAATAAGTCGTAAAAAAAAGCCCGGCGATAGCGCCGGGCTTGGTCGAAACATCACATTATGTTTCGCCGTTGTATGGAATCAATTCTGCAACGGGCCGATAAAATCCAATTTGCCGATTTCCACACCGCTATGGCGCAGGATCGCGTAAGCGGTGGTCACGTGAAAATAGAAATTCGGCTGCGCGAAATACAACAGATACGGTTGGCCGCGGAAGCTGACGTCGTGGCCGCGCAAGGTCATGCTGATGGTTTTTTCCTCGCTGCCATCGATCTGCGCCGGGGTAAGGGTTTGCAGGAACGTAATCGTCTTGGCGATGCGGGCCTGCAATTCGTCGAAGGTCTGCTCGGTATCTTCATGGGCCGGGCGATCCGCTTCGGCCAGGCGTGCCGAGGAGTTTTTTGCGAGGTCGGTCGCGGTTTGCACCTGGCGCAGCAACGGATGCATGTCGGGATAAAGTCGCGCACCGAGCAGAGTGTTCGGGTCGATCTTTTTCGCCTCGGCATGCGCCGCCGCCTTGTGCAGGATCGTCGAAAGATTGCTCAAGGCGTGGATGAAAACAGGAACGGAGGCCTGATACATGGAAAGGGTCATGGTGTCTCTCTCGGCAAAGGGAATGAATTCGTTGGACAATCGCGAGCGGCGGCGCGGCCATGCTTGCACTGGCGCGTTCGAGATGGAGACGATCAAAAGATAAACAAGCGTTCGGCCGCGAATCGAAAATACGCACTGAATCTTTCGACGTGATCGGCCGTTGCGACCCGCTCGCCGTGCGCAATGAATCA
>JANXUW010000532.1 GCA_025351985.1 Pseudolysobacter sp. | reverse complement strand
AGTTCAGGTCGATCACGCGATCGAGCTGGCGCACTGCCACGCGCACGGTCTGCGCGAGCTTGGCGAAATCGAAGGCGCCGTCGCTGATGTGCTGCGCAAGATTGATCGAACCGAGATTGCACACCGCGGTTTCGCCAGCCGAACTGACTTCGAGAATTTCCGTGCAGAGATTCGACAGATGCACGACGTTGCCGGGCAGCGCTGTCTGATTGCAGGCGCGATTCGACTTGTCCTTGAACGTCATCCAGCCGGTGCCGGTCTGCGCGAGGCTGCGCATCATGCGCGAATAAAGTTCGCGTGCCTTGATGCGTTTGCGTGCGAGTCCGGCGTTTTCCGCAGCGATATACGCGCGCTCGAAATCCTCGCCCCACAAATCGACCAATTGCGGCACGTCGTGCGGATCGAACAGCGACCATTCTTCATCACGTTCGACGCGCGCCATGAACAGATCCGGCACCCAGTTGGCGAGATTGAGATTGTGCGTGCGTTGCGCATCGTCGCCGGTGTTGTCGCGCAATTCGAGAAACTCCTCGACATCGGCGTGCCAGGTTTCCAGATACACGCAACATGCCCCCTTGCGCTTGCCGCCCTGGTTGACCGCGGCGACCGACGCATCGAGTGTTTTGAGCCACGGCACGATGCCGTTGGAATGGCCGTTGGTGGAGCGGATCAAGGCGCCGCGACTGCGGATGCGCGAATACGCCAGGCCGATGCCGCCGGAAAATTTCGACAACATCGCGACATCACCGTAGCGTTTGTAGATCGCCTCGAGAGAATCTTCCGGCGAGTCGAGCAGGAAACACGACGACAACTGTTCATGCGTGGTGCCGGCGTTGAACAAGGTCGGCGAACTCGGCAGATAGTCCAGTGCGGCGAACAACCGATACAGCTCAAGCGCATCGGTCACGGTTTCCGACAGCGCGCACGCGATGCGCATGAAAAAATACTGTGGCGTCTCGATCACCGTGCGCTGCGCCGGATGTTTCAGCAGGTAGCGGTCGTACACCGTGCGCAGACCGAAATATTCGAAACGGCGCGTCTCGCGCACGTCGATCGCATCGTTGAGTTTGCGTGCATGCGTCTGCACGAATCCGAGCAGACGCTCGCCGATCAGGCCGAGGCGATGGCCGCTGCTGATCGACTGCGAGAACGAATGGATTTCCTGTCCGGCCACTTCCTTGTCGATGTAGCCGCCGAGCAGGCGCGCGGCGAGTCGCGCGTATTCGGGTTCTTCCATCGTCAATTCTGCTGCCGTGCGAATCGACAGTTGATCGAGCTCGCGCGTGCTGGCGTGATCGTACAGACCCGAGATGGTCTTGAGTGCGACGCGCATCGGATCGACGTCGTTCAGGCCTTCGCAACAGCGTGTCACTGCGCGCACGATTTTGTTCAGATCGACCGGCTCTTCGCGGCCGTTGCGTTTGGTCACGCGCATTGTGGTTGGCGAGTGCGGCGGCGTCAGCGCAAAGTCGCCGCTGTTCGATGTCGTGCTGCTGTGATTCGCAGTCACGGAAATATTGCCTGGTGCCGATGAGTTCGGCGCGGCATTTTCGCTGAGCAAGGTTTGTAAGTGCGCGTTGCTGGCGGTGGTCGCCGCCGCCGGCATGTTGGATTCGGTGGTCGCCGCCGCGGGTGCGATCGCTGCGGAAAGAATTTCGGTAGTCGACATGTGCTCATCCTCTGGTTTGGATGCACTTGGCGCCGCTCCCGCGCGCGGACGCCATGAGGGGCAACGCGGCGGACACGCCACGTCGTAGCCCACGCCCCCTCGGGCGTTGTTCACTGCTGCGGAATAGACGGCCGAACACCACGCGTCAGGGGGCGTGGCAATCAGCGGCCACTTCCCCGCGGAAGTTTCGGGCCGAAACCGCGCCGGGTGCGTGGGCGCGGGTGTCGGCAGGTCTTCGGGCTTGCGGACTCGAACCGGCGTGTACCGATCCACCTACTGCTCGTCGCTTCCCAGCCGCGGAGGGCCAGTGCCAATGACGAGTTTCGTTTCCGTTTACCGCTGCGGGGCAGCTCCGGTATCGCACCGGATTCCCATTTCAGTTCGAGCAAGCCCGAACACCGACGAACGCAAGATAGACTGATCTAGTTGCCGGGTCAACACAATATGTTGTGTTTTGGTAGCGTCGTTGTCGAGCAAGGTACCAACAAGCGATGCTTGCTCCGCGTATACCATTGTGGTCAGCCTGCTTCACATCTGAATCGATACGGAACTTCATCTCTACCAAAAGTGTCAACTAAAGTGTAAAGTTGACACTGTTAAGTTATGGGTTTGGGGGTTTGTATGGGCAAGCTTAAAAATGCATCAGTTTTCTGCGTGGTCGCGCAAGTAACTCATAGTCCTATTCTTAAGTTGGACAGTCTCATACCCGATCTGCAAGAGCGCCTTCGCAAGGAAGGATTTCCGGGCTACCGAGCGCAGAAGCAGAACCGGGTATCATTTCGAGTAGAAGATGACACGGATGCGATGCTCAATTCGAAGATTGAGCAAATGGAATTCACCAGTCATTTTTTTTCGAAACGAGACCACTCCGAATCATTCGTAATCAGTCCAGACAACTTTTTCTTGCAGACGGTCGAGTACGATACAATTGACGTCTTCAAAGAGATGTTCGCGACATGTATTCGCGCTGTACAAGATATTCTGATTCCAGACTCCTTTACGCGAATTGGTCTGCGGTTTCTGGATGCAGTGAAGCCGCCTGCTGAAGGAGAGTTATCGCGGTATATCCGAACCCAGTTTTTAGGGCTGCAAGATACTTTGGATGGCGACTGGCTTGCAAATTATACGTTTTCAGAAACGCTTCTCAGTCGTGGGGACCAGCAGACCAAGGTGCGAGTCATTACTCGGTCATCTGCACTTGCGATGCCGCCGGATCTTGCGTCAATAGCTCCGTCGCTGCCAGCACGGTTTTCGGAAATCAAAGGTATCCATGCTCTATTGGATTCGGATGCTTCGTTCGCAGTAAGCGAAGAGAAAGCACAAGAATTCCGCATGGACGCTATTCTTGACCGACTGTCAAGGTTAAAGCAGGATATTAGTGATTCATTTAAGGCAGTGGTAACTGAAGCCGCTCTTGCGGATTGGGAATAAAAATGGCAATGCTAGTATTCAATTCTAAAATTCGAAGTGCGTCGAGCGTTATGGTGGCAGGCTTTTGGGCGGGCGTCGTGTTGGCTGGTACCGGGGGCGTGTCTCACCCTGACAAGATCGGTTACCTACCGCCGTGTATACGCATCGTAGAATCGTCACGAAACATGTCGGTGCGAGTGCAGATTCGAAAGATTCTCGAAGGCTTAGAAGTATCAGTTGCTGGTCTTGCACAGGCAATGCAAGTTTCGCGGCAGACACTCTATAACTGGCTAAAAGGTGAGCTCCTTCCTAATGCGGTACACCAAATAGCATTGGACTCCTTTTCGCGTGCATATGTTGTGCTGTCGACCAAGAATCTGGCTAAGCGCTCTATTCTTATTCAGCCTATGGTTTCGTCGAGAAATTTCTGGCAGCTGGTTAAGGAGGGCGAGGATGCTGAGACTCTTGCGCAGCAAGTGGCTTCAACTTATCGTCAGCGAATAGATCAGCGCGCCCTAGTTGCATCCCGCATTGCAACGAAGCGGGCCAAGGGTACGCTCGCTGATTTTGACGCGGACCATATCGGCTAAGGGCGCGGATGCCAAGCGAGAATAGAAATGTCACTTGGCGACAAGGGGATATTTTCACAATCCCTGCTAAGGAAGGGCGGCTCGCACTGCTTGGCGTCATTGCCTCTCACGATTGCGATATTTGTGCGGAAGATGATGTCGAGCCGATAGTAGAAATTTTACAGGGGTCTTTAGTAAGGGCACAAGAAGGAAGTCTGACTCTGGGCAAGAACCCTCGGCGCTTGCACGCAACTATTTATATCGACGGGAATGACCCCGTAAGCGTGGAATTCGACATTCGTACTCGCGATTCATTGACAAAGCCAAAATTTCTAAGCGAAGCCGAGAAATACTCACATCAGTTGGATCGAACTAGTTTGAGAGTGTTCCAACGATGGCTAGCTGGTCGCTACGGGCGATCCGCGTTTCCAAACGCATTCGAGGAGTGTATGCGTGGAAAAGTCCAGGAGAAAATCGATCGTCTGTCTGATAAGCACGGTCATGGAATACGAGCGCTCTATTTCGATCTTGATGACAATCAAATGATCGAACGGAGCGATAGCGATGATCCCTACGAACTCGCGATATATGTCGTATATCCTCGGAGTACAGATGATGACGAGGCTAAAGCCTTTGCCCATGAGCTCTCCGAGATATTCAAAAACGCGTTTTGCGACAAAGTGACGGGAAACTGGGAACGCATCAACCTACTTTCTTGCGACGAAATTTCAGAAGATGAGTTTCCTCACGCATTGGCACTTAGTGCGAAATCATGGCGCGTCGACCACCGCAGTTACGGAGGGGCGCCTGTTTCTTTTGTTCAGCCCGAACCAGATCGATAGGGAATATGTGTTTAATGCGACTTCTGCTTTTGGCGGAGAATGCTCGTTTGAGCGCGGACAGGTACTCGTCGCGCTGGAATAGCTTTCGAATTCCGAGGCGAACCACCAGAGTTTTGGCATAAGAATTGGCAACGCCAACAATGTGCCTTCGGAAGTCCGTTGAAGCGAAACTCAACCGCGGTGTTCGCGCGCGAGATAATCCTGCGATTGCATTTCGATCAGGCGGCTTTCGGTGCGCGCGAATTCGGCGCGCAGGCGCTGGCCTTCGTAGAGGTCGATCACGGGCACGCTGGCGGAAAGTATCAGCTTGACGTTGCGGTCGTAGAATTCGTCGACCAGATCGACAAAACGGCGCGCCTGATTTTCCGTCATCGGAGTGAATTGCGGCACGCCGGAAATCAGCACGCTGTGGAAACTCCGCGCAATCTCGATGTAGTCGGCGACCGAACGCGGACCGTCGCACAATGCATCGAACTCGAACCAGATCACTTCGTCGGCCAGTTGCCGGATCGGGATGCTGCGATCGTGAATCGTGATCCCGTGATCGGCTTTGCGCGCGCCGGTGGCGAGCCGCGTGAAACACAACGCCAGCGCGCGTTCGGCATCCGCACTCAGCGGCGTGTAGTACACCCGCGCCTGATTCAGCACACGCAGTCGATAATCGTTTGGCGACAAGGTTTGCACGATTTCGCAGTTCTGCTCGATCAACTTTATCGCGGGCAGAAAACGTTCGCGCTGCAGGCCTTCCTTGTACAACTGTGCGGGCAGAATATTCGAGGTCGTGACCACGGTCACGCCATCGGCAAACAGATATCGCAGCAGGCCACCGAGGATCATCGCATCGGCGATATCGCTGACGAAAAATTCGTCGAGACACAGCACGCGGGCTTGTGACGCGAAATGTGCGGCGACATCCTTGAGCGGATCCTGGCGACCTTCGAGCTGGCGCAATTCATCCTGCACACGCGCCATGAAGCGATGGAAATGCAGGCGCAATTTCTGCTCGCCCGGCACGCTGTCGTAAAACAGATCCATCAGGAATGTCTTGCCGCGCCCCACGCTGCCCCACAGATACAGGCCGCGCACCGGCGTGTCGCGACCGAGGCGCGCGCCAAGTTTCTGCAGCCAGCCGGCTTGGCTGCGCGCGATCAGTTCGCGCCGAATACGATCGAAATGTGCGAGGATTTCGCGCTGCGCCGGATCGTCGTCCCAACGTTTTTCTGCAACGCCGCGTTGATAGACCGCGCTCGGTGCATCGCTCGATTCGCCGGATGCTGGCGAAGTTTTTTTTGCTGGATCCAATCTCATGTCTGGACGGCTAAACGGCCGTGCCGGCAGAACGCAGTGGCGGCAGTGGCGCGTGCACGCCCTGCTGGATCGCGGTGCGCAGATCGAGCAGGCGGCGATGGAAAAAATGTCCTGTCTCGGGCATGCGCACAAGAGTCGGAGGCGATGGCAACGATGCGAGCCACGCGAACACCGCGTTCGGATCGACGACTTCGTCCGCCTCGCCCTGGATCACCAGCCACGCACATTCCGGCAACGTGATCGCGGCAAAATCCCAGCGCCCGGCCGGCGGCGCCACAGTTATCAGCTGCGCGACATCGAGTGCCGCCGCGGTGCGCAAAGCGACATAACTGCCGAACGAAAACCCCGCGAGCCATAGCGCATCGCCCGCATGCACCTGGCGAATCCACGCAGCGATCGCATGCACGTCATCGCTTTCGCCGATGCCGTTATCGAACTCGCCGGTGGATGCGCCGACGCCGCGAAAATTGAATCGCACGGTCGCCAAGCCGAGTTCGCGCAGGGTTTTTTCCAGCGTCGTCACGACCTTGTTGTGCATCGTGCCGCCTTGCAGCGGATGTGGATGGCAGATCAGCGCGGTGCCGGCGCGCGCGAGTTCCGGGGGTGACATGTCGGTGGCGATTTCGATCAGACCGGCTGGCCCGGGCAGCAGCAAGGTGCTGGCGGTGGCGGGGAAATCCATGGGAAGCGGGTTCGATGGGATATTCATAGACCGCGCATAATAACCGGGCCGACACTTCCCGCGCACCGATCGCGATTCCGAACATGAATTATCTCGCTCACACGCTACTGGCCGGCCCCGATCCGCAGCTGCAACTCGGTGGCGTGCTCGGAGATTTCTGGCGCGGCGCGCCGGACGCAGCATGGTCGCCGGGCTTGCGCGCGGGTGTGATGCTGCATCGGCATATCGATACATTTACCGATGCGCATGCGCTGCTGGTCAAAGCGCGCGCGTTGTTCGTGCCGCCGCAGCGGCGTTATGCCGGCATCCTGCTCGACGTGTATTTCGATCATCTGCTGGCGCGCGATTTTTCGCGTTACAGCGATCAGCCGCTTGCAACATTTTCGGCGCGGATGATGTCACTGTTGCGCGAGTCGCAAGCGCAGATGCCGTTGCCGATGCGGCGCTTTGTTCGCTACATCGATACGCATGATGGATTCGCCGCGTACGCCGATCCGCAAGTGATCGTCGATGTGCTGCGCGGTATCGGATATCGGCTGAAGCATGCCAATCCGCTCGCTGAAAGTGCCGCGCCGCTGTTTGCCCTCGCCACGCCGCTGAGCGAATTGTTCGCCGTATTTTTTCCGATCCTGATGCAGTTCGCCGCGGGCGAGCGAGTGCGTCTGTTGCAACTAGAATCGGCGAATCCGCAGTCCTGAAATAACTACGCCGCCCGAAGGCGGCGCAGTTGTCGATAGCAATTCAGATCGCGGCCGAGCGTGTCATTTGACCTGGGTCAACATCCACTCGACGGTAGCTTTCACCTGCGCATCGTTCAACGACGGATTGCCACCGCGCGCAGGCATCGCACCGGCCTTGCCGTTGTAACCGTTGATCGCATGCGAGACCAAGGTATCGAGACCCTGCGCCACACGCGGCGCCCAGTTGGCCTTGTCGGTCAACATCGGAGCGCCGGCGACACCGGTTTCGTGGCAGCTGTGGCACAGGTTGCCGAAGATGGTCTTGCCATCGGTCGTACCGCCGTACGCCACTTGTGCCGCAGCGGCTTTCTGCGCGGCCTGCTCGGCGGCGAGTTTCGCGGCGCGACCGGTATCGCCGGCGTAAGCGTCGCCGATCGGTGTGATGCGCGATTCCACCTGCTGCGCGTGCAGCGGATTCTGCGGCGGCGGATGCAAGGTGTAGAGATACGCCGCCACCGCCATCAGTGCGGCGGTGACCAGCACGAGAAAGCCGATGATCATTGAGAAATGCTTGAGGAATTGCAGGTCGGTCTTGCTTACGGGGTTGCTCACGGAGATACCTTGGCTGTTGCATCGGGGCCGGGTCGGCCATTCATTGCACACAAAGACTGCTGATTATAGCGAGCCTGCGCGCAGCTAGGAAGCGCAGCGCTATGGTTTTACTGGAAGCCTTCGCCCGCGGACGTTATCATGCGCGCCACGCGCTCGTAGCTCAGCTGGATAGAGTAGTGGCTTCCGAAGCCTTTACTCGCGCTTGAGATATACTCGTTTTCTCGGCACGAGGCCTTTACTCAAACCTCGTGGTCCACCGCAAAAAAGTGCTTTAAATACGCGCCCGTAGCTCAGCTGGATAGAGTACCGCCCTCCGAAGGCGGTGGTCGGGGGTTCGACTCCCTCCGGGCGCGCCATAAGCCTCTGTGCCTTATCTGTGCCTTAGCTTGTGCCTTACGGGTACCGCGGCATCACGGAAATGAGTAAAGGCTCTGTGCCTGATTTGCAAACCAAGCTCGCGCATCAATTTTCTTATTTCTTACAGCTCGATTCGCATGCCTTTCGACGAATTTGGGCAATCAGCGTGGCGGCAACGCTTTCGACCCCGACGTCGATATTTCAGCTCAGTAATACTGCCGGACATAGCCAAACGCCTTCTCGAACAGCTCATCTTCAGCGTGAAGCTTGTACTTGAAGAGCGCCTTGCGCAGTGCCTTTTTTACCTCACGCTCTCCTGCTTGTGTACCCTGCCATCCCGGAAAGCGGACGAGGCGCACGATCTCGTCGATATCTGCCACCACTCGCTCCACCAGGATGGGTGTCTCGGCCGTCTTTACCTCGTTGAACAGTTCGCTAAGCGCCGCTTTGCCGCGATCCTCGTCCTCTTCCGGGAACACGTCCTTCTCGGCTTGCAAGGTTTCCTTGGCGATCTCCAGCAACTGCTTGAGGAATTCCACGCTGTTGATCTGTCCGCACTCAAACCTTTCTTTCAACGCATCAAGACGCTCCGAAAGTTCTTTGAACTTTGGATTTCCACCGTGTCCCCGTAGCCGGCGCTTGAGCTTGATTTCGATCTCTCTGGCCTTCTTCGGGTCAGGGTTCGAAAGCACCGCCTCCAACAGGTCCGCATCAAGCACCAGGGTGTCCAGATCATCGCGTACTGCATCCACGTGCACGTTCTGATGGATCAACTCAATCGTCTTGGCGCCCAGTGAGTGCCAGATGAGTTTGCCGTGTCCGCTGGACGGCTGCACCGACTGGTACACCTGCGACAGCCACTTGTAGTCCTTCTCGAACGGGCCCAGCACCGTGTCGGGTGACAGTGCCTCCCAGATCTTGTTGAGCACGCTGAATTCGGCGGCGAAGTTGTCGCGCACGGTGTTGTTGGGCAGACACTGCTGCGCGGCGATCAGGCCCTCGTAGCCCTGCAAGGCCCGGTCACATCCGGCAAAGAAGGCGAGGCATTTCTGCATTGCTTCGGGCAGTTTGTCTTTCAGCTCCTGGATGTTGCTGACGACTTGCCTGACGCTCTCGTCGTCGAACTCCAGCGCCGCCGCCACGTCATCGAAGATGCCGAGATAATCCACGATCAATCCGTGTGTCTTCTGTTCGGAATAGGTGCGGTTCACCCGGCAGATCGCTTGCAGCAGCGTGTGGTCGCGCAGCGGCTTGTCCAGGTACAGGGCCTGAAGAATCGGCGCGTCGAAGCCAGTCAGTAGCTTGGCAGTCACGATAATCAGCTTAAGCGGGTCAGCCGGATCACGGAAGCGGACCAGCAGCCGTTCTTCCTCGTCGCGCGAACGGTCGTAGGCCGCGTACTCGGGGTGCTCCTTCTTGTCCGATGCCTGCACCGACATCACGATGTCGGTGGCCTCCGGCGGCAGCAGCTTGTCGAGTTCGGTCTTGAACAACACGCACGACTCGCGATCGAAGGTAACGACCTGGCCCTTGAACCCGTTGGGTTCCACCTTGGTCTGGAAGTGCTCGGCGATGTCCTCGCAAACCTTGCGCACGCGCTCGGGCGTCTTCACCAGTACGGCCATCTTGGCCGCGGTCTTGGCGAGGTTGTCCTTGTCCAGATCCGACAGGCCGCCAGTCAGATCCTTGTAGGCGGCATCAAGGGCGACCTTGTCGATATGCAGGTCGATCAGGCGCGGCTCGAAGTGCAGCTTCAGCGTGGCGCCGTCGCGGATCGATTCCTCAAAGCCGTAGCGGCTCATGTAACCCTTGTGGTCTTCGTCCGCACCAAAGGCGTAGAAGGTGTTGCGGTCGGCACGGTTGATCGGTGTGCCGGTCAGGCCGAACAGAAACGCATTGGGGAGTGCCTCGCGCATCTTGCGGCCCAGGTCGCCTTCCTGCGTGCGGTGGGCTTCGTCCACCAGCACAATGATGTTGCTGCGGTCGTTGAGACAACCGGTGGCCTCGCCGAACTTGAAGATCGTAGTGATGATGATCTTGCGCACGTCCTGCGCCAGCAGCTGCTTTAGCTTTTCGCGGGTGTCGGCCTTTTCCAGGTTGGGAATGTCCGCCCCAGTGAAGGTGCCGGTGATCTGGGTGTCCAGATCGATCCGGTCCACCACGATCAGCACCGTGGGATTCTTCAGCCCGGCGTGCATACGCAGCTTCTGCGCGGCAAACACCATCAACAGTGATTTGCCGGAGCCCTGAAAGTGCCAGATCAGGCCTTTCCTTGGGTAACCCGCCAGCACCCGCTCGACAATCCTGTTGGCGGCCTCGTATTGCTGATAACGGCAGATGACCTTGCTGCGGCGCTTCTTCTTGTCCGTGGCAAACAGGGTGAGGCTGCCAAGAATGTCCAGCACCACATGCGGCCGTAACATGCTCTCGGCCGACAGCTTGAGCGACTTCAGCGGATGATGCTGGCCGTCTTCGCCGTTGCCCTCCTGATGCCACGGACCCCAGTCTTTGACCGGCAATCCGATGGAGCCGTAGTGATAGGCCTTGCCCTCGGTGGCCACCGAGAA
>JANXUW010000531.1 GCA_025351985.1 Pseudolysobacter sp. | reverse complement strand
CCGCGCCTCGCGCCCGCGGTACGCACGCGATTTGCCAAAGCTACGCAACGGCTTGCAGCGGCGTTTGCCGAGCTGCTGACCAAGCTTGGTCACAAGGCAGCGAGTGAGGAGGCGAACTCGATGCTGGCCGAGTTGCTCGGCGCGTTGTCGCTCGCGCGCATGGAGGCGAACGCGGAACGCTCCGATGCGATCCTCGCCGGATCGCGGCAGCAACTCAAATATCGTCTCGCCCTGGAGCAACAGGCATGAACATGATCAACGAAACTGTCGGTCCGCAGAGCTCGACCGAACTCACCGGGCTGCAACAACTGCAGGCGCTGATCGCTGGCGGCAAGCGTCCCGGCATCGGCGATTCGCTCGATTTCTCCCTCGTCGAAGTAGCGCAGGGCAGCGCGGTATTCGAAGGCACGCCTGGCCTGCATGCCTACAATCCGATCGGCATGGTGCATGGTGGTTATGCCGCTACCCTGCTCGATTCCGCATGCGGCTGTGCGGTGCACGCGAGCCTTTCCGCGACACAGGGATATACCACGCTGGAACTCAAGGTCGCGTACCACAAAGCGCTGACCGACAAGACCGGAAAAGTGCGTGCCGAAGGACGTGTGATCAGCATGGGTCGGCGTGTTGCATTCGCCGAAGCAAGACTGATCGATGCGAACGGAAAACTTTACGCATCGGCGACATCCACCTTGTTGGTGATCGAAAAGTGAACACGGAAACGGCACGCGCTGCGACCCCGCCGATCGCATTGACCGATGCAAAAACACATCAGCCGATGTTCTCGCGCAAGGCGCCTGTCGCCGTGCTGATCGCGATCGTTTTTGCTGCGGGCGGCGCGTTTTATATCGTGGCGCCGAAATCTTCGGTGTCGACTGATAACGCCTATGTGCAGGCCGACAGTTCGATCGTGGCGCCGAAAGTGCGCGGCCTCGTGGCTGAGGTGCTGGTGCGGCACAACCAGAAGGTGAAGCGCGGCGATGCGTTGGTACGAATCGATCCGGAAGAGTTCGATGCGCGTGTCGCCTCGGCCAGCGCGGCGCTGCAAAACGCGCAGGCAACGCAGGCCGCGGCGGCAGCCACCTTGAATGCGCTCGATGCGGAAGAGCAACTCGCCGCGTCGAATATCCGCGCCGCGCTGACGACGATTCGTTCCGCCGATGCGCAGAGCGAACGCGCGCAGGCGGATCGTAAACGCTTCGACAATCTGGTCGGCTCCGGCGCCGTGGCGAAACACGATGCGGACCAATATCGCGCGGCGGCGATCAGTGCCGTGGCCGATGCGGATCGCAGCCGCGCGCAGTTTGATGTGAGTCGCAACCAAGCCGCCGTGACGCGCGCCAAACGACAGACCTTGCAAGCCAATCTTGCGCAGGCCGAAGCAGCGGTCGCTGGCGCACAGGCGGCGCTCAATCTCGCGCAGCAAGATCAACAACACACGATGATTTTTGCGCCGATCGATGGTGTCGTCGCCGATCGCCAAGTGGAGCAGGGCGACTACGTCCAGCCCGGCACGCGGCTGTTGAGCATCGTGCCGATCAACGATCTGTATGTGGTCGCCAACTTCAAGGAAACGCAAACGGCGCGCATGGCTGCGGGCCAATCTGCGGCGATAGAAATCGATGCGCTACCGGGCGTCACGCTGAAAGGCCAGGTCGAGAGTTTTGCGCCGGGTTCGGGTTCGCAGTTTTCGCTGTTGCCGTTCGAGCCTGGCACCGGAAACTTCACCAAGATCGTGCAGCGCGTACCGGTGCGGATTCGTTTCGATAGCGGCCAGTCGGCGCTCGCTGCATTGCGGCCAGGGTTGTCGAGCACGGTGACGGTGACGTTGAAAGCGCCGATGAAAACGACAGTCGCGGATGATTCGATCACGCCGGTTTTACCGTCGGTCGCAGCGGCTGCAAACATCAAGCCGTAAATCATTTGTGCGTAAATATGGTATTCGTCATATAAAAATTTACTTTCATCACTAGGAGATCAATCATGAACATCAAAGGCTCAGTTGCATTTGTCACCGGCGCCAACCGCGGTCTCGGACTTGCGTTTGCCAAGGCGCTGCTCGCCGCCGGCGCGAGCAAGGTCTACGCTGCCGCGCGCGATCCCGCCAGCATCACCTTGCCCGGCGTGCATGCCATCACACTCGATGTCACGAATGCCGACGATATTGCTGCGGCGGTAAAGGCGTGCGGCGATGTCACGCTGCTCATCAACAACGCTGGCATCATTCGCGGCGGCAGTGCACTCGCGCATGGCGCGACAGAAAACATGCGCGCCGAATTCGAAACCAATGTCTACGGATTGCTCGCCGTGAGTGCGGCCTTTGCGCCGGTACTCGCAGCAAACAACGGCGGCGCATTGGTGAATGTGCTGTCGGCGCTCAGCTGGATGAGCTTTCCGACGTCGATCGGTTACAGCGCATCGAAAGCTGCGGCATGGTCGTTGACCAACGGCTTGCGCCAGGAGTTGCGCGCGCAAGGCACGCAGGTGGTGGCCGTGCACGTCGGCTACATGGATACCGACATGGTCAAGGATGTGCAGGCGCCGAAATCGAATCCGCACGATGTGGCGACCAGCGTGTTGCAGGGTATCGAAGCCGGCGATCTGGAAGTGCTGGCCGATGCCACTTCGCGCCAGGTGAAAGCCGGACTCAGTGTTCAGCCGGGCGTCTATCTCGCGTTGCCTGCTTAAAACATCATGGCGATACGTCATGCGCGTGACATTCCACAGCGGCTGCATTCAAGCACGCAGTGAACCGCTTTGATCTGTTCACCCGCTCGTGCAATATGCGAGCGGGTTTTCATCGATGGGTGCGGCATGAAAATTTTGATTACGCTGGCCACGGTTTGTGCTTGAGCGCACGCGCCAAACCGGTGCGCGCGGACAAAGCCGCGTTTGTCGGCGCATCGAAATCAGCGCAAATGAATTTGCAGATTACGCAGGATGAGCATGGCGACATGTCGAGCTGGTCAAGCGCTGATCGCGCTTTTCGACTACACATTGAGCCGCTGCGGAGTGCGATTCGGCGCAATCGCAGTGGCACGTTTTCCATCGGCTGCATGACCATGAGCGATCAGATCACAATCTCGAATTTGCAATCCGGCGTCGTGACTTCGCCGGCGGATGCGATGCTCAAACAGGCGATCACGGCAACGCTCGATGCAGCGCCAAATGCGCGCGCCGGACTGTTCGAGCGTCTGGTGTGTGACATCCAATTGTTCATGGCCGCGCATTCGCAGGAACGCCCGTGGACGTGCACGTTTTTCACCGGCACCGATGGTTCGCGCATCTTTCGTGGTGGCGTCGGCCATTCGCTTGTGATCGACAAGGCAGGTCGCCTGTGGCGCGCGCGCAGTTACGAAGATTTCGCGACCACGTATTTGCATGCACTGGATTCTTGCGAAATTGCAACGCTCGCACCGCTGTACGCGCAGATGCGCGAATATCGGCCGCGCAATACAACGGACACCTGAGATTCAAAGCACGCTCAAGCTGTGTTGTTGTTGCCGCGACAATGCGCGAAATGACGACGATCAGGATTGAACAAACGCCGCATCCGCCACGCTCCAGTAACTCAGCGCTTGTTCCGGCAATTGCGGCAGCGCCGCGAGGATCAACAATGCGCGGACATCGTCTTTCAGCCGCGCAACGCAGAGTACGATGTCGTTTGCGCTGGTCCACGTTGCAAAATCAGCGAGCGCTTCGAGCGCGGTGCTGTCCAGATCGGCGGATGCTTCCAGACTGAGAATGACGCGTCGCAGACCCGCACGTGCTTCGACGTGTTGCCGCGCCACACCGAATACGGTTTCCGCGTTGGCGAAAAACAGTGGCTCTTCCGGGCGCAGGATCAGCAAACCTTCCAGCTCGCGCGTTTGCTGCGGATGCAGGGCGACGCTGACAAAATCGTGGCTGTCCGCAAGCTGGCCAAGCACGCTCAGACGCGGACTAGAGAGCTGGCGCAACAGCATGATCAGGCTGAATGCAATCGCCACCAGCAAGCCGTTGAGGATGCCGAGCGTGAGCACGGCGAGCACCGCAGCAAGCGCCACCAGTCGGTCGCGTTTCCAGCGCAGATAAGGCTTGAACACTGCCAAGCGCCACGACTTGCTGACGGCGTGAATCACGATCGCCGCGAGCACCGGTTCGGGAATACGTTCGATCCAGCGCAGCAATAAAAGCACCATCAGCAGCATGACCGCCATTGCAATCAAACCGGCCAATCGCGAACGCGCACCGGCGGCCTCGTTCGCCGACGTCGCCGAATAGCCCGCACCGACCGGCATACCGTGCAGCACACCGGACACGACATTGGCGATGCCAAGCACGAGCAGATCACGATTCGGATTCACTGCGTCGCCATGCTTGAGCGCGAAGCTGCGGATCGAGCTGTACGACTCCGCATACAGGATCAGCAACAGCGCCGCCGCGAGTTCGACGCTCGGCAGCCACTGGTCGGTGGATGGCCAGGTCGGCAACGCCCAGTCCGGTGCCAACTGGATGGTCCCGGTCAATGCAACGCCGTGCTCCGCCAGCCAACCCGAAGCGGCGATACCGAGCACAATCACGAGCAGACTGCCCGGCAATCGATGTACGCGTTCGCTGACAAACAGCAGCAGCAAGGCGAGCCCGCCAGCGAGTGCCGTGACCGGCTGCAACAGCGGCAAATGTCCGAGCAAATTGGCGAGCAACAGCGGCATGAAATCGCCATGCAATGCCGGCAGGCCGACCAGGTTTGGCAACTGCTTCAACGCGATCACGCAGGCCAAGCCGAACGCAAAACCACGCAGCACCGGCCGCGCGATCAGGTTCGACAAACCACCGAGCCGCGCCGCACCGGCAATCAGAAAACAAGCGCCGGTCAACAGCACCAGCATGGACGCGATCAGCGCGCGCGAAGCGCCATTGGCACCGGCCAATGCCAGCGTGCCCGCCGCCAGCACCGCCGCCGATGATGAGGTCGCCGAGACAATCGCGTAGCGGCTGCGACCGAACAAGCCGTAGCAGACCAGGCCCGCGAACAATGCAATCACGCCAGCCTGCGGCGGCAGCGCGGCGATGCCGGAATACGCGACCGCCTCCGGCAGCAGCAAACCGGCAATCGACAAACCGGCGATAAAGTCAGCACCGATTGTCGCGGTCGAAAACGAATCAATGCTGGCGTTCGGGCTCGACGCTGATGCGGATGCGGATCTGGCATTCATTCTGATCGGCCTGATGGTTGGCGTGCGATGCGGCTCGACCATTCTGCCCGCGTTCGATAGATCACGCCATGCACAGTGAAACGCCAGATTCGCGGGATTTCATTTGGGTAAACCTGCGCGATCAGCGATGATGAGGCGCCTTGCACCATTGCGGCGGCCGCGCCATGTCCTCACGTTCCAATTCACCGCTGTTGCCGGTCGGCGCGTTGCTGCTTGGCATGCTTTCGTTCCAGTTCGGCGCGGCGCTCGCCAAGCAACTTTTCCCACTGGTAGGCGCGCAGGGCGCTACCGCATTGCGCCTCGGTTTGGGGGCGCTGATCTTGTGGCTGTTGCGGCAGCCGTGGCGGCGTCTTTCCGGTCGACATGGTTGGGCTTCGTTGTGGGGTTATGGCCTCACGCTGGGCATCATGAACCTTTGTTTCTATATGGCGTTGCGGACTATCCCGCTGGGCATAGCAGTGGCGCTGGAGTTCCTCGGCCCGCTCGCCATCGCCCTGTTCGGCTCGCGCCGCGCGTTGGATTTTCTATGGGCTGGCTTGGTGGTGGCCGGGCTCGCTTTGCTGCTGCCGTATCGCACGCAAGCGCAGGCGCTCGATCCCGTGGGCGTGTTGTATGCACTGGCCGCCGCGATCGGCTGGGCCACCTACATTGTTCTGGGTCGTCGCGCGGGAAACGCCTTCGGTGGCGACGCGGTGGCGCTGGGTTCCGCCATCGGCGCACTCGTCGTGGTGCCCGTGGGCGTAATGCACGCCGGCGCCGCGCTGTTTTCTCTGTCCGCGCTGCCGTTCGCAGTGGGTGTGGCCGTGCTGAGTTCGGCGCTGCCGTATTCGCTCGAGATGCACGCGTTGACGCGATTGCCCGCGCCTACCGTCGGCATTCTGGTGAGCATCGAGCCGGCAATGGGCGCGTTGCTCGGTCTGCTGTTTCTCGATGAACACCTCGATGCGTTCCAATGGCTGGCGATCGCCGCGGTCATCGGCGCTTCGATTGGTGCTGTGCTCAGCGCGCGCAATGCGCCGGTCGATATTGTGGAGAT
>JANXUW010000509.1 GCA_025351985.1 Pseudolysobacter sp. | reverse complement strand
GCGCGCCTGACCGGCAGCGATGCGTTCGAGGCTTTCAAGAATGCGCTGACCAACGATCCGCGCCTGCAGGTCGATGTCGACAACACCTTGAACTATTTCGGCAAGCAATCCGAAGGCACGACCAAGATCATCACCGGCATCGGTATCGTGGTCGGCGTGATCATGGCGATTGGTGCGATTTTCGGCGCACTGAATACGATGTTTGCCGCGGTCGCGACGCGTGCTCGCGAAATCGCGACCTTGCGTGCGATCGGTTTTCGCAGCGTGCCGGTGGTGGTGGCGATAATGCTCGAGACGATGCTGCTGGCCTTGATCGGTGGAGCGCTTGGCGGACTTTTGGCGTGGCTGATATTCAACGGCTACAGCGCATCGACGATGGCGGCCGGCACCACGGGCCAGCTCGCGTTCGAATTCAGGGTTGCTCCATCGGTTTTGTGGACCGGCATCAAATGGGCGCTGGCGATCGGGTTTATCGGCGGCCTGTATCCGGCGTTGCGTGCGGCGCGTCTGCCGGTGACGACGGCGTTGCGCGAGATGTAAGCACATGGCAGCGCTGCTGCGTTGATGCAATGAATCAACAAACGCAGGCGTGTCCTGCGTTTGTTTTTTAGTCGGCGGGATCGCGTACGCGCGTCGCGGGATAGGTGATGTTTTTCAGCAGCCGCTTGAAATCCGCATGCTGCTTGCCCCACGCGCGCTCGGCGCGTTGCAGGGCTTCGTCCCAATAATTTTTCGCGCTTTCGGTCTCGCCACGCAGAAAATGTACGTGTCCGATCAGCCACAAACTGCGGATCAGCGCCGGGTGATCGCCGCTGAGTTTGGCGCGTCGAATGGACAGCGCTTGCGTCGCATCGGCCAGCGATTCATCGTTGCGGCCCAGGCCGAACAACGCTTCGCTGCGACCCTGCAACGCCTCGGCCACCGCGGGATGATCCGGCGCCAGCGCGGCACTGCGGATCGCCAGCGCGACATCGAATTTTTCCAGTGCTGCGGCCGGATCGCGCTGATCGAGCAAGGTCTGTCCGCTGTTGAAAATCGGCCAGGTCACATACCAGTGTTTGTCGCCGAGCGCGGCGCGAAACGCGGTTTCCGACGCCGCATAACTTTCCAGCGCGCGCGTGCCATCGCCGCGCAGACGAAACACGTTGCCGAGCATGTTCATCGACGTGGCGTAGTCGGCATTCGCCTCGCCATACAATTTGCGCAGGCGCACGCTGGAAGTCTCGATCAGCGGCTGCGCCTCGTCGATGCGGTTTTGATCGAGCAGGATGGTGCCGAGATTTTGCGCACTGGTGATGCTGCGAAAATGATCCTCGCCGAGTTCGCGGCCATAGATCGCCATCGCCTTGCGCATCGCGATTTCTGCCGCGGGCAGGTCATCGAGATCGCGCAGCAACAGGCCGAGATTGTTCTGGATCGATGCGCCGCGAATCTTGTTCGCCACACCGGCGCGTTCGGCGTAGTCGTAGGCAATCTTGAACTCCTGCCGCGCATTCTGATTGTCGGCGGAAGACTGCAACCCGAGCGCGCGATAGCTGTGCAACTGCGCGAGCGTATCGGCCTCGCGCGTCGAATTTCCCGTGAGCAGCGCGATCGCTTCATCCCAGCGCTGCAGCGCCGCCGTGGCATTGCCTTGCCGATATTCGATCCAGCCGAGCGCGCGCAGGCCGTCGGCAAGGTCGATGTCGCCGTGGCTTTCGCGCCAGCTCGCGACCGCGCCTTCGAGCGGTTTGCGCGCGCGTGGAAAATCGCCGAGCGACGAATATACTTCGCCGATTACCATCTGCAGCGCCGCGCGCTGTGTACTGTCGTCGGCGAAATCATGATCGATGCGCGCCGCGCCGCGCGCGAGGATTTCGTTCGCGTTGAGACGTTCGCCGCGGTTCACCGACGGATCCGCCACCTGGAACATTTCGATCAGAAACTTTGCCACCGAATTCGCACGCGTCGCTTCGTGGCGCGCGACATTGGTCTGATGATGCGCGATCAAGACCAGCGCGATCAACGCGATCACTGCTGTAAACGCCGCGCCGCTCACATACGGCCAGCGAGCGATTGCGCGCCACGCGAAATACATCGGTCCGGCCGTGCGCGCGCTGACCGGACGGCCATCGAGAAACGCCTGCAGATCGGTGCTCATCGCGTCCATCGAACCGTAACGTTGCGCCGGCGATTTCTGCAACGCCTTGCGCACGATCGCATCGAGATCGTCGCTGAGCTGATGACGCACACGACGGGTTTGTTCACGCGCGGGCGAGGTGGTTTGCGCATCGTTATTGGTCGATGCGCGACGCAAGGTTTGCGGTTCCTCTTCGGCAACCGCGCGCGACCACGCGTAGGTATCGCTCGGATCAGCGCGGTAGGGGAGCGCGCCCGTAAGCACGCGGAAACATAAAGCGCCGAACTGATAGATGTCAGTCGCCACGGTCACATCGGCATTGCGGAATTGTTCCGGTGCGGCGTATTCCGGTGTCATCGGCCCGAGCGCGGCGTGCGTCAATGCGGCATCGCCGACCCCCACCGGTTTGGCGATACCGAAGTCGAGCAGCTTGGCGCGACCTTCGGCAGTGACAAGAATATTCGACGGTTTGATATCGCGATGCACGACCAGATTCTGATGCGCACACGCCAGCGCACCGGCGATGTCGATCAACAATTTCACGCGCGCCCGCACGTTGTCCAGTCGTGTATTGCAATACTCGGTGATCGGCAGACCATCGACATATTCCATCGTGTAGAACGGCTGGCCGTCCGGCGTCTGTCCGCCATCGTAAAGCGGCGCGATATGCGGATGCACGAGGCGCGCGAGGATCTGCCGCTCGCGTTCAAACCGTTCGCGCGCTGCGGCGGTCGCGACTTCGCCGCGAATCACTTTCAGCGCCACGCGCTGCAAAAAATTATCGGTGCTGCGCTCGGCCAGATACACGCTGCCCATGCCGCCGCTGCCGATCAAACGCAGCAGGCGATACACGCCGATCTGCTGACCGATGCGATCTTCTTCCGCATTGATTTCGGTTGCGCCGAGGATCAGCGGCGCCATCACGGCATACGGATCGAGCGAGCTGTGTTCTTCATCGCGCGCGTGCTGGATCAGCAGCCGCTGCAGATCATCGCGCAACTCGGCGTCATCGCCCTGCAACCCAGCGACGAATACCGCACGCGCGGCAACGTCTTGATCCATCGCCTGATCGAGCAGGGCGCGCAGACGTTGCCAGCGCAGAGGATCGATCCTGCTCATAGGCTCGGATCCATTTCCTTCAGGCGCTCACGTAGATTCGTCGCCATCCACGAATCGTCCAGCGATTTCCGGTTGGCGATTTCGGCCGACTCGTGCCAAGAGACATGCGCCTGATCCGATTTGCCAGATGCTTTTTGCGCAATGCCCAATCGCATCAGTGCGCGTGAGAGATCGAGCGGATCGCCTTGCGGACTTTTGCGGAAAATCCTGACCGCCTCTGTGGCGTTTGCAACAGCTTCCGGCGCGCGTCCGAGATGGGTCAACGCTTCGGCCATGAACATCAGCGATTCGCCCAGCTCCGGATTATCGGGCGGCAAGTCCGCGCGACGTTCGGCCAGCGATTGCTCGAATATTTCCAGCGCCTCGGCAAACTTGTCTTGCGCGAGCAGCGCGCGACCGCGATTGAAAATGACCGGCATCGCCAGATAGGCGTAATGCTCGCCGAACTCACGACGATACACCGCCTCCGATGCCAGAAAATGCACGATCGCCTGATCGTAAAGTCCGAGCCGCATTTCCACCATGCCGAGTTGATTGAGCGCCTTGCCGTTGCCGTTGTTGGATTCGCCGAGCACGCGACGCTGGCGTTCGGTCACGTCCAGCAACATCGTGCGGCTGCCTTCAAGATCGCCGACCTGAGCGCGGCTCCAGCCGACGTTTGCTGCTGCCGCCAGCGTATCGGGGTGATCTTCGCCGAGCGTGCGTCGATAGATTTTCAACGCGATTTCAGCTTCTGCCTTGCAGCCGATCTGGTCGCCCATGAAGCTCATCACCATGCCGAGATGCTGGTGCGCGAGCGCGGCCATTTCGCTGTCGATATCACGCGTTTTTTCCGCCAGCGCAAGCGCCTTGCGTATATCGATCTCGGCAGGTTTGTAGTCGTCGCCGTGCCACAACAACGTCAGCCCGCGATGCAGATACAAGCGTACGAGATCATCCTGCGCGCCGGGCGAATCGATGCCGGTCAGCAGCGATTCCGCTTCGGCGAACATCGCCAGCGCACTGTCACGATTGTTCTGCTGCGAGTTCAGCCAGCCAAGCAACTGCAGATTGTGGCCGAGCGCGGCGCGATCCGGTGTTGGCTGGCTGTGCAATGTCGCGATCGCCTGTTCGAGCAGCGGACGCGTGCGCGGGTAATCGCCCATCGCCGAATACACTTCGGCCATTACCGTTTGCAGACGCATGCGCTGATCGGGTTGATCGATGAATTCATGTTCGATCTGCTTCGCGCCACGCGCGAGAATCTCATTCGCGTTGAGTTTCTCGCCGCGATTGACGCCCGGATCGGAAACCTTGAACAGGCCGATCAGAAAATCCGCGACCGCAGCGGCGTGTTTCGCTTCGGTATTTGCGCGCTCGGCTTCGTGCGCCTTCATTTCGGCTTGGCGCACGGCAATCAAGGTGGTCGCGATCAGTCCGAGAATCGCGAGCAACGCAGCACTCGATGCGATCGGTCGGCGCACGACAAAACGCCACGCGTAAAATAGCGCGCCCATCTGTCGCGCGCTGATCGGGCGGCCGTCGAGAAATGCATTGAGATCCGCCGCCAGCGCATCCATCGATTGATAACGATCGCCCGGCGATTTCGCCATCGCCTTGCGCAGGATTGCGTCGAGATCGCCGCTGATCGAGCGACGCAAGCGCAAACGGCCGGGCGCAGTGAAGGTGTTGTCGCCACTGCCATCTTCGGTCAACGCGAGTCGCAGTTTCAGCGGATCGTCTTCCGATACCGCGCGCGACCACGCATACGTATCGCTCGGATCGGCGCGGTACGGCAGCCGCCCGGTCAGCACGCGATAACACAACACACCGAACTGATAGATGTCGGTCGCCACGGTCACATCGGCATTGCGAAACTGTTCGGGCGC
>JANXUW010000491.1 GCA_025351985.1 Pseudolysobacter sp. | reverse complement strand
TTTCGAGTACGGTGTTTTGCCGAGCGGTGCCAATGCGCCGAATTCGCATCAGCTCGAAATCGATGAATCGACCCAGCTGCGTGACCGCCGCAATTTCGGCGGTGTGTACACGCAGATCGACTGGAAGCCGACATCGCGCTGGGACCTCGTCGCCGGATTGCGGTTCAACGATACGCACGAATCGCGCGATGGTCAGGTGATTGATCGTCATGCTGAACCCGGTACGCCGCCGGATGCGAATGCCGACAAGCAAAGCAAGAGTCGCCTCGCCGGCATACTCGGCGCGAGTTACGCGCTGTGGGAAAGTGGCGCGGACAAACTGACGGTGTTCGCCGATTACCGCAACACCTACAAACCGGCGGCGATCGATTTCGGACCGGAAGCCGAGGGCGGCATCCTGCAACCGGAAACCGCCAACAGTTGGGAAACCGGTTTCAAGGGCCAGCTTGCTGACGGACGATTCGACTGGGAGTTGTCATACTTCCACATGAACTTTTCGAACCTCGTGATCCCCGAAAATATCGGCGGTTTGCCCGGCCTCGCCAATGCCGGTAAATCGCTGTTCAAAGGCGCCGAGATCGAAGCCAGTTATCGCATCACGCCGGATCTGCGCCTGCGCGGCACCTACGCGTATCACAACGCGCGTTTCACCGAGCGACTGGTCGAACAGCCAGACGGCAGTTTCAGCAATCTTGCCGGTAATCACCTCGAAGTGTCGCCGCAGAATCTCGCCGCGCTAGGCCTGATTTATGCCCCGACACACGGTTTTGAAGGTTCGCTGGTGTGGAATGTCGTCGGCAAGCGTTTCCTCGATCAGGAAAACGAAACACCGGTCGGCGCCTACGCAACGCTCGATGCCGGACTCGGTTATCGATTTGAACGCTGGGAGCTGCGTTTGGACGGCTATAATCTGAGCGACCGGCGCGATCCGGTCGCGATCAGCGAGCTTGGCGATGGCCAAGCCTATCGCTTGCCGGGTCGTAGCGCGGTGCTATCGGCAACGGTTCAATTCTGAAATATCTGGCGCGGGTTTCAGCACTCGCGCCAAACCCTGCCATGCCCTCGTTCTCCGCCAGTGGAGGGCGAGGGTTTGCGCCCAAGATTGCGCGGATTCCAACTCTCGAATTTATCTGGCCGCCACTCGGCCCTCCCATTCGTTTCGTTGCCGTGACTTCCGGCCCATTCACTAGTGTTAACTAAACACTATGATGAACTCGTGTTGTGCGATCAAGGCGAGCGAGCATGCTGGATACCGAATCCCATCTGAAGAAGTTCCAGAAGGAGCTGAGCACCGGCACGGTGTCGCTGGTTTTACTCGCCGTTCTGGCGCAGGCGCGCGCGCCGATGTACGGCTACCAGATTGCAAAGCGTCTGGAAAAAGGCGGCGAGAGTTTGTTCAGCGGCAAGCAGAGCGCGTTGTATCCGGTGCTGCGCAATCTCAGTGGCGCGGGTCTGCTGGAAAGCACGGTCGAGCCATCCATCGCGGGTCCGCCGCGACGTTATTACGCGATCACGCGACTCGGTCGCGCCGTCCTCAAAGAATGGATCGCCAGCTGGTCGGCGGCCCGTGAATTCGTCGAAAACGTGCTGGAAGGAGCATTGCCATGAGCACCATCCCGAAAACCATCAACGCCTATCTGCAGCAATTGCACGCGGCCTTGCAAGGGGCCGACCCGGCCCTGATCCAGGACGCGCTATACGATGCCGAGGAACACCTGCGTGCCGAACTCGCCGAGCATCCCGATGTGGACGAAGCCGCTATGATCGCGCGCATCGTCACCAGTTACGGTGCGCCGGGAGAAGTGGCCGATATCTATCGCGTCAAGGAAGGCCAGGTGCAACAAGCGTTGCGCATACCACGCGCGCCAGCGCGCGCTTCGGCGTTCGGTAAATTTTTCAGCGTATTGAGTGATACACGTGCTTATACCGCGTTGTTCTTCATGTTGCTGTCGCTCGGTACCGGTATTTTCTATTTTGTCTGGACGATAACCGGCCTGAGTCTGTCGCTGGGTTTGATGGTATTGATCATCGGTATTCCGTTTGCGATTCTGTTCTTCGGCAGCGTGCGTGCGTTGGCGCTGGTCGAAGGGCGATTGGTTGAAGCGATGCTCGATGTGCGCATGCCGCGTCGGCCTCCGTATACCGAAATCGGCTTGCCGATCAGCGGCCGCATCAAGACGTTTTTTACCGATCCGCGTAGCTGGTCCACCGTGATCTACATGCTGCTGATGTTGCCGTTGGGCATTGTCTATTTTGTGCTGAGCATCTTCAGCTTGAGCATGGTGATAGCCCTGATCTTCGGGCCCATCATCAAGGCGATCACCGGCGTGGGCATCGTGAATATCAATGATGTTGGATACGCGCCGCCGCTGTGGGCCGAACCGATCACGCTGGTTGCCGGCATCGTGCTGCTGTGTGGTGTACTGCGCATGGCGCGCGGTATTGGCCATCTGCACGGGCAACTGGCCAAACATATGCTGGTGATGCGCTGATCGCGCGACGAAATTCTCGCAGCCAATTCATCGGGTACGAAATATTTCGGCGCGATCGACACGCGCGATGAGGCGGCATTCGCTCGATTGAAATCGGCAATAAAGCGGTATCCTCTGGGTTGATTGAGCATTCGATCAGGTGTTTTTCCGTCATCAATTGCGCTGCAGGAGAACCTCGATGCAACGTCTTGCTATTTGTCTGATTGCGAGCGCATTGCTGGCCGCAAGCATCGATGCTTTCGCGCAAGAAATCGACGCGACCTCATCCGCTCGTTCCCGCATTCTGCCGAAGGTTCTGAGCACCGATATTCCGCGCTACGACCACGTCGTTGTCGCGATCATGGAAAACACCAGCGACAGCACAATCATCGGCAACACCGCGCAGGCGCCGTACATCAACGCGTTGGCCAGGATCGGCGCGGTTTTCAGTGATTCGCATGCGATCACCCATCCGAGCGAACCGAATTATCTCGCGCTGTTTTCAGGTTCGACGCAGGGGCTGACCGACGATTCCTGTCCGCACAGTTTTACCGGGCTCAATCTCGGTAGCCAGTTGATCGCGGCGGGGTTCACGTTCCTGGGATTTTCCGAGAGCATGCCGTCGAACGGCTACACCGGTTGCGGCTCGGGCACGTATGCGCGCAAGCACAATCCGTGGGTCAATTTCAGCAGCGGTACGAACAGCGTGCCGAGCGCGAGCAATCTGACCTTTGCCGCGTTTCCGTCGGGAACAACACCGGATTTCAGCACCTTGCCGACGCTTTCGTTCGTCGTGCCGAATCTGTGCAACGACATGCACGATTGCTCGATCGCCACCGGTGATGCGTGGTTGCAAAACCATCTCGATAGTTATGTGCAATGGGCACGATCGCACAATAGCCTGTTGATCCTGACGTGGGACGAAGACGATTCGACGACCAGCGCCAATCAGATTCCGACCCTGTTTGTCGGTGCGCATGTGCGTGCCGCTACTTTCTCGGAACATATCGATCATTATTCGGTGTTGCGTTCGCTCGAAGACATGTTCGGACTCAGCGCCATTGGCGGTGCAGTGAATGCGACACCTATTGCCGATAGCTGGAACATCTTCGCCGACGGGTTTGAATAACGGTGCGGGCGGATTGGCATCTGATGCACGGTATGCGCGGCCGGTTTGGCTGTTGGCCTTGCATCGCGCATGATGCGTGATACAGCGACGTACGACACAACCAACAAGAGGTAGCGGCAATGCGGATTTCAACCGAAAAGAATGCGTCTGCGGGTATCAAGCAAACACGACGATTTTATTCAGTGCGCACGATCGTCTGCGCGATCACTCTGGCATGCGTGCCGCTGGCGCACGCCGATACGCCCAAGCCGGCCAAACCGCTGACCATGAGCGACGTGCTCGCCGCGTCCAAGCCCGGCGACTGGCGCGCGCTCGATGCTGACAACACCTTGTATCTCGAACTCGCCGGCGGTCGCGTCGTGATCGAACTGTCGCCCGCATATGCACCGAAACATGCCGCCAACATCAAGGCGCTGGTGCACGAGAACTACTTCGACGGCCTCGC
>JANXUW010000482.1 GCA_025351985.1 Pseudolysobacter sp. | reverse complement strand
CCGCGGCCGGATCGAGGCCGGAACCGAGCTGACGCGTGCGATCGCTCAGGCCATCAAGCTTCGACAGGAAATGAATGCCCGGATTGGAGCCGTTGTAGTCGACGTAGTCGTAGCGCCATTTCCACTGGTAACCCGTGACTTTGATCGTCATCGGCGAATCGTTGGTGTAGGCCATGTTGACCAGTACGTTGGTGGCCGGCAACGCCATCGCGATCAGGATGACGATCGGCGTGATCGTCCAGATAATCTCGGCCTTGGTATTGTGGCTCCACGTGGCGGCGATCGCGCCCTTGGATTTGCGGAACTTGAACATCGCATAGATCATCGCGCCGAACACGATCACGCCGATCACGCAGCAGACGATGAACGCCATCATGTGCATGCGATAGACCTCGTGCGAAATTTCGGTCGCACCTTCGGTCATGTTGAGCTGCCACGGCTGTGGACCAGCCGCGAAAACCAGATTGCTGAGCGTGAGCAAACCCGTACCCACAGCGCATCGCAACATCAAAGCAGATTTCATTGCCATCACCGTCTTGATCAAATTATCCGTCAGCGCGCAGTGCTCTACACACCGTTTGCCAGCAATTTATCCAGGCGCTCCGCAAGCGCCTTGCGCTCGTCGTCGGCCAGAAATGCGCCTATTTCCATCCTGCGACCGTGCGCACCAAGCACGAGTCGCATCAAACCATTTCGTCGCCAGCGCCGCTTCGAGCAAGATAAAACCCGGCGCAAATACATTGCCACGGAGCGCGCTGTAGATCGCCACGAGCAGCATGGCCGCGGTCTGCAGCGCCACAAACCAGTGGATGCCGCGACGACTCAGCGAGCGATTCGGCAGCGCTACCAGCGCCACCTCGATACTCGCTGCCGCCATGCAAGTCTGAGCTATCATCGCCGACGCAAGGCCTCACAACCTGTGAATGATAGTGTTTTCTATGGGCTAGCGGCAAGCAAAAACGCTGCCCGAGCGGGCGTGATCCGACAAAACGCGTGGTTGCATAACGCCGGGCGATCTTCGCGATATTTTTGCCGATAGCGCCGTCATTGGCACGTGAACCGCACTACTGAGCCACGCAGGCGCGCGTTACACTATGCCGTTACGCGCGCCGTACCGACGTCGCCGCTCCTGATCGTTTACACGAGGCTCCAGTGACCGACCGCATCATCGCCCCCGAACTTCCGCCTGCGCCGGATAGCATCACCGCGCACATGACTGCGGCATATTGTCGCAACGAAACCGAAATCGTTAACGAGTTGCTGGCGCAAACCAGCCTGCCCGCGCCGGAGCGTGAACTCGTGCTGGCCCGCGCCGCCGAACTGGTCGCGCGCGTGCGCGCCAAGGCCGATCAGCAGAGCGCGGTCGAATCGTTCATGCGCGAATACGATCTGTCGAGCGAGGAAGGCGTGCTGCTGATGTGCGTGGCCGAGGCGCTGCTGCGCATTCCGGACAAGGCCACCGCCGACAAGCTCATCTCCGACAAACTCGGCGATGCCGACTGGGAATCGCATCTCGGCAAAAGCTCGTCGTTGTTCGTCAACGCCTCGACCTGGGGTTTGATGCTGACCGGCAAACTCGTGTCGCTCGGCGATGAAACCCAGCGCAACTTCACGGGCGCGCTCAAGCGTCTGGTCGCGCGCAGCGGCGAGCCGGTCGTGCGCCTCGCGGTGCGTCAGGCGATGCGCATCATGGGGCACCAGTTCGTGATGGGACGCACCATCGAGGAAGCGCTGACGCGCTCGCGCGACAAGGACAATCGCGCCTATCGTTATTCGTTCGACATGCTCGGCGAGGCGGCACTCACCGCGCCTGATGCCGCGCGTTATTTCAAGGCCTACAAGGATGCGATCAACGCGATCGGCGGGCGCGGCCCGTATGCGAGCGTGATCGATGCGCCGAGTATTTCGGTCAAACTCTCGGCATTGCATCCGCGCTACGAAGTCGCGAAACGCGCGCGCGTGCTGGCCGAACTCACACCGAAAATTCTCGAACTCTCGCAACTCGCGATGCAGCGCGGCATCGGCATGACCGTCGATGCCGAAGAAGCCGACCGGCTCGAACTGTCGCTGGAAATCCTCGCCGAAGTTTTTGCGCATCCGTCGCTGGCCGGCTGGAACGGTTTCGGCCTTGCCGTGCAGGCGTATCAGAAACGCGCGATGTTCGTGATCGACTGGCTCGCCGCGCAGGCGCAGAAAACCGGGCGGCGCTGGTGCACGCGACTGGTCAAGGGCGCGTATTGGGATTCCGAAGTGAAACGCGCGCAAGTCGATGGTCATGGCGATTATCCGGTGTTCACGCGCAAGCCGAATACCGATGTCAGTTATCTCGCCTGCGCGCGCCGACTGTTCGATTACGGCGAGCTGTTTTATCCGCAATTCGCCACGCACAATGCGCACACGATCGCGGCGATCCATCATTACGCAAAAGGCCGGCCGTTCGAGTTTCAGCGCCTGCACGGCATGGGCGCGGACCTGTACGACGAAGTGGTCGGCGAGAAACATCTGAACATTCCGTGCCGCGTGTACGCGCCGGTCGGCAGCCACGAAGACTTGCTGCCATACCTCGTGCGTCGCCTGCTCGAAAACGGCGCGAATACCTCGTTCGTGAATCGCATCGTCGATGAAAACACGCCGATCCGCGATCTCGTCGCCGATCCGTGCGAAGTCGTGCGCGGCTTCGAATCGAAAGCGCATCCGCGCATCCCGCAACCGATCAACCTGTACGGCGAATCCCGGAAAAATTCCATGGGCATCAATCTGGCCAACGACAACGAACTCAAAACCCTCAGCGACGCGGTCAACGCGGCGATCAAACCGTGGCGCGCAACGCCACTCGTGCCGGGCGCGAAACCGAACGCGGCAAGCATCGCGGCGACCGATCCTTCCGACCGCCGCCGAGTCGTCGGCGAATGGCAACCGGCCGACAGCGCGACCGTCGAACAGGCGCTCGTGAACGCGACTGCTGCGCAACCGGAATGGGATCGCCTGCCAGCCGCATCGCGTGCGAAGATTCTCGAACACGGCGCCGACCTACTCGAAG
>JANXUW010000474.1 GCA_025351985.1 Pseudolysobacter sp. | reverse complement strand
TCCATCTTCGGATAACTGTTGTAGATGTAGACCAGTTGCGCGCTGTCGGGATAGGCCAGCGGCCGCAGCAACATGCCGTGGATCACGCTGAAAATCGCGCTGTTGGCGCCGATGCCGAGCGCGAGCGTGGCGACCACCGCGAGCACAAACCCCGGGCGCGCCGCGAGCAGGCGCAGGCTCTGCAAAAAATCGGCGCGCAGGGCGCTCAACACGGAGCGATTCCGTGCATCGCGCGCATCACACCAGGCGAGCGGCCGGGTTTCATCGTGCCTGGCAATTGAGTCATCGACGACATGCGACGTGCGTCACTCCTGACGCAGTGCAACGATCGGATTGATCGATGCGGCGCGGCGCGCGGGCAGATAACTGGCGAGCATCGCGATTGCCGCAAGCAACAAACCCGCGCCGATGAAGGCCAGCGCGTCGGCTGCGTCCGCGCCATACAACAGACTCGATACCAGCATCGCGCCACCCAGCGACAGGGCCGTGCCGATCACCAGGCCGCCGCTCGCGAGCAACACGCCGCGGCGCACGACATCGGCCACGATCCGCTGCGGACTCGCGCCCATCGCGAGGCGCACGCCGAACTCGCGCGTGCGACTGGCGACATGCATCGCGATCAGGCCGTACAAACCAATCGCGGCGAGCAGCAGGCCGATGCCGCCGAGCGCAAGCGAAATCAAACCGACGATGCGCTGCGGCAACAGCGACAGTGCAATCACGTCGGTCAGCGGATGTATTTGTCCCGCCGGCAATGACGCATCGAGTGCATGCAGTTCGGTGCGCATTTGCGTGAAAAATGTATTTGGCGGTAAAGACGTCTTTACCACCAATGATGCTTCCGCACGCGGCCACTGGCTCAGCGGCAGGAACAGGAACGGTTCGCTGGTTTCACTGAGCGATGTGTATTTGCCGTCTGGCGCGATGCCAATCACGGTCAGGGTGTGCAAATCTGTTTTTTCGCCGTAGCCAAAGCTTCGACCCAGAACATCGCCGCCGGGCGCAAGCAGGTGCGCCAGCGCGGCGTTTACCACGCAGACTTCGCCGCTGCCCTTGCTGTCGTGTATATCGAAACCACGGCCTTGCAGCGTGATGTCGAGCGTCTCAAAAAATCCGGGCGAGACCAGATTGGTGCTGGGACTTACCGCATCCTCGGGCAGGTTGGGCAACTGGAAACTGCCAAAACTCATGCGGCTCAGATCCAGCGGTACCAACGCGGCGAGTGCGGCCTGCTCGACGCCCGGCATGCGCCGCATACGTTCGACGAATGTCTGTTGCAATTGCGCTTGCGCAGCGTCCGCATAACCGCTCGGTTCGAGGTTGAAATCCGCGGTCAGTACGTGCTGCGGATTGAACCCCGGATCGATCGCCGCGGCGCGTTGCAAGGCACGCATGAACAGTCCGCCGCTGACCAGCAACACCATCGTCAATGCGATCTGTGCGATTACCAGCGTGCTGCCAAGTCGCGAGCGTCCGCCGGCAATCTGTCGGCTCACCAGCGCCTGACTCGCAGCGGGCGCGTGTTTCGAGATACGCAGCGCCGGCAGCAGTCCGAACACCAGTGCGGTGACGAGCGTGCAGCCGATCGCAAACAGCAGCGCAGCGCCATCCATCGGCACCTGCATGGATACCGGAACTGGCGTCGGCGGATCGATCTGCGACAACAGCGCGCAGCAGCCGGCGCTGAGCCATACGCCGATCGCGCCGGCACCGAGCGACAGCAATACACTCTCGGTCAGCAATTGCGAGATCACACGCGAACGGCTTGCGCCGAGCACAAAACGCATCGCGATTTCATGCCGGCGTGCCTCGCCACGCGCCAGCAGCATCGAGGCAACATTGACGCAGGCGACCAGCAGGATCAGCGAAATCAACGCGAACAGCAAACCGGAAAAAGCGATCAATCCGCCACGGAATTCGCCAGGCACGGCACGCAGCGCAACCACGCTGATGCCGCCGTCGTTGTGCGGTCGCGGATAAGCGCTGGCGAGTTGCTGACCGATCACCGACAACTGGTTTTGCGCCAACGCGATGGTCGTATCCGGCGCTAGCCGCGCACCGAGCGACAGCCATGCGGAAGCGCGCTGATCGAAGCGGTGCGGCGCACCGGGTTTGAGCAATGCGAGTTGATGCAGTGGCACGTAAAACGCCGGTGTGAGCAAGGCGATGGTGCCGCGAAATTCCGGCGCGGCGATG
>JANXUW010000298.1 GCA_025351985.1 Pseudolysobacter sp. | reverse complement strand
CCGAGTATTACCGCTGGGAACAACAGATGTTCACGCGGCTGTACAAGAAGGGCCTGGTGTATCGCAAGAATTCGGTCGTGAACTGGGATCCGGTCGACCAGACCGTGCTCGCCAACGAGCAAGTGATCGACGGCCGCGGTTGGCGCTCGGGCGCCTTGGTCGAGCGTCGCGAAATTCCGCAATGGTTCTTGAAGATCACCGCCTACGCGCAGGAATTGCTCGACGAACTCGATCATCTGCCGGGCTGGCCCGACGCGGTCAAGACCATGCAGCGCAACTGGATCGGACGCTCGGAAGGATTGGAAATCGAGTTTGCGGTCGACGGCGCTGCCGAGCCGCTGACGGTGTTCACGACGCGCCCCGATACGCTGATGGGCGTGACATTTGTCTCAGTGGCGGCGGAACATCCGCTGGCGTTGCAAGCCGCAAAAAACAATCCCGCGGTCGCTGCGTTCATCGAAGAATGTCGCCGCGGCGGCACGGCCGAAGCCGATCTCGACACGCAGGAAAAGAAAGGCATCTACACCGGCATCGACGCGATCCATCCGCTCAGCGGCGAAAAGATTCCGGTCTGGATCGCGAATTTCGTGCTGATGAATTACGGCACCGGCGCGGTCATGGCGGTGCCCGGACACGACCAGCGCGACTTCGAATTCGCATTCAAATATGGCGTGCCAGTTAAGTATGTGATCAAGCCTGATATTGAGAAGAAATTAGAAGACGAATTAGAAATTTTGCTTGGTCAGGTTCAACATCCCGAACTTGTTCCGCTGCAGCCATCTATCGATAGAACACGATTAGAGTTGACGGCTGCGCAAACCATGCTTTGCAAGACCGACTACGGCACGCTGGTCAATTCCGGCGAATACGACGGCCTGGATTTCCGCAGCGCATTCGATGCGATCGCGGCGCGTTTCGAGCGCGAAGGCAAAGGCCAGCGTCGCGTGAATTTCCGCCTGCGCGATTGGGGCGTGAGCCGCCAGCGTTATTGGGGTTGCCCGATTCCGATCATCTATTGCGCCAACTGCGATGCGGTGCCGGTACCGGAAGATCAACTGCCGGTGGTGCTGCCCGAAGACGTTGCTTTCAGTGGGGTGCAGTCGCCGATCAAGGCCGATCCCGAGTGGCGCAAGACCACGTGTCCGCAATGCGGCGGTCCGGCCGAGCGCGAAACCGATACCTTCGATACGTTCATGGAGTCGAGCTGGTATTACGCGCGCTACACGAGTCCCGGCGCGCAGGCGCAAGTGGACGAGCGCGCCAATTACTGGCTGCCCGTCGATCAATACGTCGGCGGTATCGAACACGCTATTTTGCATTTGTTGTACTTCCGCTTTTATCACAAGCTGCTGCGCGACGCGGGCCTCGTGAACAGCAACGAACCGGCGACCAATCTGCTGTGCCAAGGTATGGTGATCGCCGAGACGTTTTATCGCGAGGAAGCCAACGGCGCGAAGCATTGGTTCAACCCGAGCGAAGTGGAAATCGCGCGCGACGACAAAGGTCGTGTTGTCGGTGCCACCTTGATCAGCGACAAACAGCCGGTGCAGATCGGCGGCATCGAGAAAATGTCGAAGTCGAAGAACAACGGCATCGATCCGGTCACGATGGTCGAGAAATTCGGCGCCGACACGGTGCGCCTGTTTTCGATGTTTGCCGCACCGCCCGAGCATTCGCTGGACTGGCGCGAGGCCGGCGTCGAAGGCATGTCGCGTTTCCTGCGGCGCCTGTGGCGCGACCTGCATGCGCACGTCGCGCAGCCGGATCATCCCGAAGTCGATCCGGCGATTTTGAATGCCGCGCAGAAAACCTTGCGTCGCCAGCTGCACGAAACCATCGCCAAGGTGTCTGACGATTTTGGCCGGCGCCTGTCGTTCAACACCGCGATCGCGGCGCTGATGGAATTGCTTAACGCACTCGCCAAATTCGACGACATGAGCGATCAGGGCCGCGCCGTGCGTCACGAAGCGTTCGAGGCGATCGTGCTGTTGCTCAATCCGATCACGCCGCATATCTGTCACGCGCTATGGCAGCATCTTGGCCATGCCGAGGCGATCATCACGCGTGCATGGCCGACATTCGATGCCGAGGCGCTGAAAAAAGATGCGATCACGCTCGCGGTGCAGATCAACGGCAAGCTGCGCGCACAGATCGAAGTAGCGGTGAACACGTCACGTGAAGAGATCGAGCAGGCGGCATTGACGCAAGCCGACGTGATTCGTTTCCTGGCCGGTGCCGTGCCGAAAAAGATCATCGTCGTGCCAGGCAAAATCGTCAATATCGTGGTTTAGGGACGGACCGCGGGAACGGGGAACGGGGAGCGGGAGCGGGGAAATCGCCGCCATCCGGTTTTGCTCGTCATCCCAGCGCAGGCTGGGATCCAGTTCTATCGCTCGTCAGCCCAATCGCGGCGCGTGATTTTCCTAGCGCATTCGATCTTGCTGCGGTACCTCGAACGTATAGCAAGAACTGGATCCCAGCCTGCGCTGGGATGACGGCTCAAACACCGGCGATTCCCTCGTGAATCGACCACGAGTAGACTCCGCGGACCATCCGACTGGGGAGTTCTGACATGGTCTCGCTCGCACAACTTTGGTTGCCGATCCTGCTTTCCGCCGTGTTCGTTTTTTTCGCCAGCAGCGTGCTGAACATGCTGCTGAAATTCTGGCACGTGCCGGATTACCACGGCTTCTCCAACGAGGAGGAAGTCAGTGCGGCGATCCGCAAGGGCAACCCCGCCGCCGGCACGTACATGATTCCTTACTGCAATCCCGAGGCATTGAAAAAGCCGGAGACGCAGGAGAAATTCAAACACGGCCCGGTCGGCACGATTTTCCTGCGCCAGCCCGGCCCGATGAACATGGGTGCGTCGCTCGGACAGTGGTTTTTGTTCTGCCTTTTTGTTTCGTTTCTGTGCGCGTGCCTTGTCAGCCCGGTGTTGGGCGCGACGGCGCAATTTTCCGTTGTGTTCCACACCATGGCATTGGCTGCATTCATGGCATACGCTGCGGGCTCGTTGCCGAACGGAATCTGGTGGGGACATCCGTGGCGCAGCGTCTTCAAGTACGTGATCGACGGATTGATCTATGCGCTGATTACAGCCGCGGTTTTCGGCTGGCTCTGGCCGCGCTGAGCCACGCTGGCCAACGGGTTGCCGGATTCGACGCCAGACCTCGGAGCGGTTCACATTTGGCGTGGGTCACACAGAAACCGCGCCAGACGTTATCATTCGCCACCCATCGTAATCGTCGCTTCGGAATTCCCCATGTTGAAAAGACTGTCGCTGTTATCCCTGTTCGCATTGGCGCTGGTCGGCTGCGGATTCCAGTTGCGCGGCGAGGCGCAGCTGCCACCGGGCATGCAGCGCGTGATCGTCGTATCGGCGGATCCGTTCAGTCCGCTCAAGCGCAACATCGAAGATGCGTTGCGCCGTTCGGGTGCCACGATCGAGCAGAAACCGGGTGACGGCATCGCCGAACTCAAGTTGCCGGTAGTCACGATCAGCCCGGAAGTTTCATCGGTCGGCATCGCCCAGCATGTGCGCGAATTCGTCATGGTCTATCACGTCGAGCTCGAAGTCGTGAATTCCGAAGGCAAGATCGTCGTGGCGAAACAGGTCGTCGAACTCACGCGCGATTTCACTTTCGACGATACCCAGGCACTCGGCATCGGCGTCGAACAGGACGAACTCAAGCGTCAGATGCAGCGCGACATGGTGCAGTCGGTGATGCGCCGCATCGAGGCCGTGGGCAAGGCCGCTGCCGCGCACTGATGTGATAGGTCCGGTATCGTAGTCAACGTTTTTTCGTCGCATGTCGATCACGCTCGCGCAACTGCACAAACACCTCGCCGGCGACACGCTGCGACCGGTGTATCTGCTTGCCGGCGAGGAACATCTGCTGTTGCTCGAAGCCGCCGACGCGATTCGCGTGCGCGCTCGCGCACTCGGATTCACCGAACGCGAAGTGATCGATCTCGAAGCCAACGGCGACTGGAACGAACTCAGCATGGCGGCCTCGGCGATGTCGTTGTTTGCCACGCGCAAGGTCATCGATCTGCGCCTGCCGAGCGGTAAACCCGGCAAGGATGGTGCCGCCGCGATCATCGAATATTGCGAAAATCCGCCGCCCGATACCGTCTTGCTGATCACCAGCACGCAGTGGAGCAAGGCGCATGAAACGGCGTGGGTAGCGGCGCTCGAAAAGGTCGGATTGTTCGTGCCGTGCTGGCCGATCAAGCTCGCTGAATTGCCGGCGTGGATCGAGCAGCGTTTGGCGGCGCGCGGCCTCAAGGCGAATCGCGATGCGGCGGCGTTGTTGGCCGAGCGCGTGGAAGGCAATCTGCTCGCGGCCGCGCAGGAAATCGACAAGCTGGTGTTGCTGCGCGGACCCGGCACGATCGATGTCGCGGCGATGGAAGACCTCGTCGCCGACAGCGCGCGTTTTGATGCGTTCAAGCTCACCGATGCGGCGTGCAGCGGCGACGGCGAGCGTTGCCTGCGCATTCTCGCCGGCCTGCGTGCAGAAGGCGAACAAGTGCCGCCGCTGCTCGGCTGGATCCTGAATCAATTGCAATTGCTCGCGCGCTTGTCGGCGCAATCGGCCAATCTTGCCGCGGCGTTTCGCAGCGAGCGTGTCTGGCCAGCGCGCGAAGGTTTGTATCGCAAGGCATTGACTCGCAGTGATCGCGGCCATTGGGAACGCTGCCTGCGCCAGGCGACGCGCATCGACCGCATCAGCAAGGGGCGCGGTGCCGGTGACGCGTGGCTCGAACTTGAACGTCTGCTCGTGGCGATGGCGCAACCGCGTGCGGCGCGTCTGCTCGCGAGCTGAGGCGAATCCCATGAGCGCGCAGCGGCCTCTCGCCTTGCTCGGTGGCACCTTCGATCCGATCCATCTCGGTCACTTGCGCGTGGCGTGGGAAGCCGCCGAGGCGCTCGCTGCCGATGTGCATTTGCTGCTCGCCAATCAGCCACCACATCGACCCGCGCCCGTCGCGAACGCCGCGCAGCGCGTCGCCATATTGCGCGCCGCGCTGGCCGGACAACAACGCCTGCACATCGACCTGCGCGAGCTGCGTCGTGCCGGTCCGTCGTACAGCGTCGATACGCTGACCGAGCTGCGTGCCGAGATTGGTCCGCAGCGGTCGTTGATTTTATTGCTCGGTGCCGATGCGTTTGCCGGGTTGCCGAGTTGGCATCGCTGGCAGGAATTGTTCGATCTCGCGCATATCGTGGTGCTCACGCGCCCCGGCCCGGCCGCAACACTCGGCGCGGACCTCCAAGCGCAAGTGCGGACGCGCGAGGTGGCTGCGGCGCAGATCCTGACGACGCGTGCGGCGGGCGCGGTGTTCCATCTGCCGGTCACACCGCTGGATATTTCGGCGACGCAGATCCGCCGGTTGC
>JANXUW010000264.1 GCA_025351985.1 Pseudolysobacter sp. | reverse complement strand
TCCGGCGCAATTTCGATTTCGGTGCCGGTTTCGATCGCCTCGTCCGGCACGATTTCTTCAACTACGAGCAATCGATTCGCCGCACGATCCGAGCCTTGCGCGAGCAATCCGTGGGCGACGGAGTAACGCTGGCGAAAGGATTCCGGCGTCTGCGCCGAAATCGCAGACCACGCGAGTTCGATCTGCGCCAGGTCATCGCTGCGTGTGTTGCTACTGGTGCGCAGCAACGCTTCGATACGCTCGCACAGTGCCTGCGCGCGCGCCACGATTGCAGCGTTGTCGCCACTCGCAATGCGCTGCGCATCGGCGCGTTCGCGTGCGAGCCGGCTGATGAGTTTGTCGGTCTTGCGGGTTTTTTCGGCGATGCGTGCCAGCACCGCGGCATCGTTGATGCGCTCGAGCGCGGTCTGGCGCAATCCCGGATCGGGATCGCTGACCGCGCGATCCGCGATCAGGCTCGCGCGCGTGACGCGCTCGAACGCGGCGCGACGCAATACGATATCTTTCGCGCGGATCGCGATGTGCTCGATGTCTTCGGTGACCTCGATGATGCCGAGCTCGCGCAAGCGCGTATTGATTTCGAGTTCGGCCGGCAGTTCGCCGCACAACATGCCGAGATACTGCGTGCGTGCAACGCTGCGCAGCGCCGGGTCGGGATCATTGCCGGCACGATCGCGATACAGTGAAAAATCATTGACACGGCGCAGTGCGGCGAGGCGCACGCGCTGGTCTTCGTCTTCGCGCGCGATGCGCGGCAGTTCATGCAGCAGCGCCTGATGTTGCGCCTCCTGCACAGCGATACGACGAATCGCCGCGTCCTTGTGTTGCCACTTTGGTTTGAACAGCAGTTCGGTGAACTTGTTGGGCAGCAGACTCATGCGCGATGACTCGATCAGATCAGACGTTTGACGATATGGAATGCGGCCAGGTATTCGCCCAGCATCATGCCAAGATTGGTGAACATGAAAATCATCAGGGTGCGCGCGACGCGATTGCGCCACCAGCCGCGCCACTCGACCAGATCGTGGCGCAAGGCATCGAAGTCGCCGACCTGCGGCCGGCGCAACCAGAGTTCGGTGCCCGCGCTGAAGGCGCCCGACGGTACCAAGGGACGGAATGGTTTCAGCGGCCCGGCCAGTGCGGCGGCGAGAATACTCAGCGGATGCGCGCCGGCAAGCAAGGCGCCGATCGCCGAACCGCCGGCGGTGAACACCACCCAATCTTGCAACGCCTGCGTACCGAAACTCGCGCCACGCGTAAACGCGTAGGCGATCGCCGCAATGATCAAGACCAGCATGCCGAGCCCAAGCACCTTCGGCCAGCGAGCGGCGGGCGGGTTGGCCTTGAGTGGCCCCAGCGTGATGGCGGGCGCTTCTTGCTGTGCAACCAGCTCGCGTTCGATGCCGGCGAGATGCCCGGCGCCGAGCACCGCCAGTACACGCATCGGTTTGCCGGATTGAATGTTTTCGGCTGACGTTTTGCCAATACTTTCTTCGCGCAGACGCGCCGCCATGAAGCTGTCGCGCTCGGCGATCAGGCTGCGATACAGCGGTTCGGATTGTTTGGCGAATTCGTCGAACATGCTGGTCAGCATGTCGCCTTGTTTTAGCTTTTCGATCTCGGCTTCGTTGACCTCATCGGTGCTGAACAGGCTGCCGACCAGGCCACCGACGATACCGAGCCGATCCATGAAACCGACGCTGCGATAGGCGCGTTTCAGCGTGGTGCCGACTTCGCGATCGATCAACCAGATCGGCAGGTTCTGGGCATCGGCGACATCGATCGCGGCCTTCATTTCCGCGCCGGGTTCGATGCCGAATTGTTCGGCCAGGCGACGCTGGAACGAAGACAGCGCAAGGTTGGCCGCGACCAGTCCGGCCTTGCCATCGCGGATCACCTGGAACAGGTCGAGCTGACGCAACGCATCGGGATTGCGGATCGAGTTGTAGCGGCTTTCGCACAGCTCGACCGCAACCGCGTCGAACTTTTGCGTTTCGAGCAATTCGCGCACGGCGGCCACGCTCGCGCGCGACACATGCGCGGTGCCGAGCAGCACATATTCGACGCCGTCGCGTTGCACATATTTGATCGGTTGG
>JANXUW010000238.1 GCA_025351985.1 Pseudolysobacter sp. | reverse complement strand
GTGGCGACATAAGGCGCGACCGTTAGCGCCAGTCCGGCGGCATGCGCCGCTGCGCGCAACAACTGCGGATCGGCAATGGCGATGAGGTCGGCCTGCAGATCGCTATATGCGAGTGCGGCCAGCAATTCGGGGCCGACGCCGGCGGGTTCACCCGGCGTGATCGCCAGTCGCGGCAAACGCGGCAGGGATTTCAGAGAAGTTGATGCGGGCATGACGTAAGCTCCCGGGCGCATTGCCATCAGCAGTTTCAATGACGGCACGCTCGCAAGAGCCGAGATCTATCACGTCAGCGCGCGACCGCAAATATCGGTCGCGCGTTCGATGCGAGGATCGCTTATTTCGCCGGCTCTGCCGCCGTCGGCGCATCGGCTTTGGCGGCGCCAGGCAGGCGGATATCGACAAACGATTCGGCGCGTAACTGACGCAGGAAGGTTTCGTATTCGTCTTCGGCCTTGCGATTGCGCAAGGTATCGCGTGCTTGCTCGCGCGCCATGTCACTGGTGCGATCGGTGCTGCGCTCGCCGAGGCGCTGCAGGATGTGCCAGCCCAGATCGGTCTGGAACGGCTCCGACAATTGCTCGTCTTTCAGGCCGACCACGATTTTCCCCACCATCGGACCGTACTGGTCGGCCTGGAACCAGCCCATTTCCCCGCCCTGGTTGGCCGAGCTGCCATCCTGTGAAACTTCTTTCGCGACCTTGCCGAAATCTTCGCCGTCGACGATGCGCTTGCGCGCGGTGCGCACCATTTTCTGCGCTTCGTCACTGCTGATTACCTCGGACATCTTGATCATGATGTGACGTGCGTGATATTCGGCGACCACCTGCTTGCCCTGCTCGCGTTTGTCGACGAGCTTGAGTATGTGGAAACCGCTCGGGCCGCGCACCGGACGCGTGATTTCGCCGGGGCTCAGGTTCTGCACCAGATCGACGAAGGCTTCAGGAACTTCGTCATGACGACGCCAGCCGAGATCGCCGCCTTCGAGCGCATTTTGTCCATCCGAATAGCGGATCGCCGCGGCTGAAAAATCCATGCCGCCGTCGATTTCCTTGCGCACTTTTTCGGCCTTGTCGCGCGCGATCTGCACCGCTTCCGGACTTGCACCGTCCGGCACCGAAATCAGGATGTTGGCGATATGCAACTCGCCCTTGTGGCCACCGCCGCTGGCGATGAGCGTATCCACTTCGGCATCGGTGACGTTGACGCGACTCTGCACGATGCGCTGTTGCAGCTTTTGCACCATGAGCTGTTCGCGCAAGGTTTTGCGGAATTCGTCGAAACTCAAGCCCTGCGCTTCGAGCGACGAGCGCATTTGCGCCAGCGTGGCTTTGTTGCTGTCGGCGACGCGTTGCATCGCCTGTTCGGTTTCTGCGTCGGACACGCGAATGCCGGTCGTGCTGGCGCGTTGCACCTGCAGGCGCAGCATCACCAGACGCTCCAGCACCTGCGTTTCGAGCACATCGCGCGGCGGCAGTTTTTGCGGATTATTGGCGTATTGCGCAAGCACGTTGGCGATGGCCGAATCCAGATCGCTTCGGAGAATCACGTCATCTTCGACCACTGCCGCAATGCGATCCAGCGGCTCGGTGGCAAGAACCTGCGCATGCAACACGGGGCTCGCGCCGATGCAGGCAAGAGCGAGAAGGATCGGTGCGAAAAAACGTTGCATCGGGCGGACAGCGTTGCTGAAAATCATGCGAATTGGAACCTGTTCAAGATCTTTGGGGAACCTCTGAACGCCTGCAAAAACTGCCTGCGGCTTTCAGCGCTTTATATCTTGCGGGAGCGATCGGGCATGTACCTGGCAAAGGCGTTGATCGATGGGCGCAAGGTTGCTCAAGGCGTTTGATAGCCAAGGATAGCACGGCGCAGGAAGGTCTCGGTTTTCTCGCCGAGCTGACCGAGGCCCTTGAATTCGATCTCAAAGAACAACGCATTGCCATCGTTGCCGGCGAGATCCTTGAGGTAATGGCGACCGAGCACACGGAACGCCGCACAACAGTTGTCGTATTCGACGCCAAGAAACGATTCGACCACGCCATGACTGAGCAGCGAGTAGTCGAACCGACCGACCACGCTCCAGTTGTCCGATACCGGGTACAACGCGGTGATGTCGATTTGCTTGAGCAGATCACGGCGATAATCGTAACTGACATTAAGAATGCCATTATTGGTAAAGCGATGCTGCACCGAAACTGAAGCGACATCGTTCTGGCTGGTGTTCGGATTCCACTGTTCGTCGAGCTTGATGCGCCAGCGATCGTTGAGCCGGATATCGAGTTCGCCGACGTAGTTCGAGCCGTTGTAGTTGGTCTGCTGGATGCCCGGCAACTGCACCTTTTGCGGATCGAAATAACGGATCTGGCCGATGCTCGCGGACACGCGCTCCGCGCCGTCGTCGGCGTTGAGCAGGCGTGTGGTCAACGCCAGCGTCAGGTTGTTGGCATCGGACTGGCGATCCGCGCCGACAAAACGATTGGTCGTGAACAACTGGCCGAAATCCAGCGTCGGCAACTGCGTATCGAACACCGGCAGATCGTTCTGGTCGCGATACGGCACGCGCAGGTAATACAGGCGCGGTTCCAGAGTCTGCGTGAACGCATCGCCGAACAACGTCAGCGGTCGCTCGAAGACAAGACCGGCATCGACGCTGGCGATCGGCACGCCGCGCGACGGCTGGTTATCCTGCAGCGGATTCGGCAGGTATTGCGTGTTGCGGATATCGTAACTGGTGTAGCGATAACCGAGCTCGGGGCGGATGAAATACGCCGCGGCTTCGATCGGGTAACTCAGGTACGGGTAGACATCCAGACGCTGGCCTTCGACTGCATTGTCCTTGCGGAAATCGACAAACTCCGAGCGCACACCGCCACGCAAGCCACCGAGCAGTTCGTGATCGCCTTCGAACGTGATGCGCGGCAGGCGCTTGTACGGCTCGGAGCTTTGCAGCAGTGTCGGATCGGTGATTTCCCAGAAATCGGCGCCGATGCTCGCATCCCACCACGAGCCGTGACCATACAGATAACCGCTGGAACTCAGCAGGCTGGTGGTATTGGTGACCAGACTGTCGCCGAAATCGCGAAAATAATACGGATCGGAGACGTGATTGATATTGATCGCCGCATACCAGTTGGCATTCAGCGTGGTCGTATCCTTGAAGATGAACGAGGTGCGTTTGTCGTCATACGTGCTCAAACCCAGCCCGGAATTCTGTGCGAGAAATACGTGTTGCTCATCGGCAAAGGCGCGGTCGTGCGGCAGGTAGGTAAATTCCAGACTGCCTTTACTTGAATCGGTCAGATAACGGAATTCGCCGCCAAGCATGAAGCCGCGCTCGGTCATCACGCGCGGATAAATCGTCGCATCATAGTTCGGTGCGAGATTGAGGTAATACGGCAGAGTCAGGTCGAGGCCGCGGCGGCTGGTATAGCGCACTTTCGGCAGCAGGAATCCGGACTCGCGCTGGTTATCCAGCGGAAAACTCAGGTACGGAAACCAGAAGAACGGCACGCCGTGATAAGCCATCGTCACGTTGTGGCCGTAGCCGATTTCCTGCTCCTGATCCATCGTCAGGTCGCGCGCGCGGAATTCCCACTCGCGTGCATCGGGATCGCACGTCGAATACGTCACGTCGTGCATCACCGAATGCTCGGCATCGATCATCGTGCCATCGCTGGCGGTGCCGTTGCCGCGCTGTTTCAGCATCTGGTAGGTGATGTGATCCAGATGCGTGGTGCTCGGCGTTGCGGTGCCTGCGGCGTGCGTGGCAGAAACCAGCATGCTGCTGTCCTGATAATACACATGACCATCGGCGGTGTAGTCGGTGGTTACGCTATCGTAGGTAGCATGATCGGCGCGCAGCAATTGATCGAGTTTCTGCATCCACACTTCGCCATCGAGCAGCGAATGATCGGTATCGGCGCGGCTGACTTTTTTCGCGCTGATGTCGGTCAATGCCTTGCTGCGATCGCCCGTGGCTGGCAGGCCCGGAGTAAAAAAATCCAACATGTCGTTGCGCTTGCACATACGCCACGGATCGGCGTGTTTGGCGCAGTGAAACTGACCGACCGGACAGGCCGGTCCGACGTCGTCATCGCCCCACGCGGAGAGCGGCAACGCCAGCGTGATGGCCAGTGCAAGCAGACGCGGAGCAATCGAAAGCTGAGGGGAATACGGCACAGTGGCGATCTTCAGGGATTGCAAAGGTTGCCAAGATTGCCTGAAAGCCATAGTCGGCGGCAAATCAGCGCAGGTTGCGATCACTGAGAGCGTGTAGCTGTCGCGTATGGCGGCAGGGCGAGCGGCGCGCGATTCCGCGGATTGCGCTAACGCGCGGCTCGGACGACCGCTGCGATCGGATCTTGTCGAGTCCGACAAATTCCATTTTTGATACTGCGGCTTGTATTGCCGACGCACTGCGACTAAGGGCGCCACGCCCGCTCGTTGCGGCAGGTCAAATCACACTACAACGGGGGAGTTGTCATGATTATCAAACGTATTGGCGTGCTCAAACTGGCCATTTTTCAGGGCTGCGCGATGGCTTTGTTTGGCGTGATTATCGCGCTGTTCTTTTTGCTGTTCGGTTCCATGTTGAGCGGCCTGACCGGCAATAACGCCGGTGGTGTGATGGCCGGCGGTATTCTCATGCTGGTATTGCTGCCGATTTTCTACGCCGTATTCGGATTTATCGCCGGTGCGATTGGCGCGGCGATCTACAACCTGGTCGCGGGTTTGGTCGGCGGCATCGAACTCGACGTCGAATAAGATCGGGTGCGAATACAAGCGGTGATCCTGGCGTGACCGTAACCGGCCATCAGGATCGCCGCGGGTTTCAAGTTCAGCCCAGCAGCGCCTGCACATGTGCCGCGCTGCTCTGGCGCAAAGCAGTGAGGCTGTAACCGCCTTCGAGGCTCGACACGATCCGCCCTTGCGCATGTCGTTCGGCGATTTCCACCAGTCGTTGAGTGATCCACGCGTAATCGTCGGTTTCGAGATTCAGGTTCGCCAACGGATCGAGCCGATGCGCATCGAATCCCGCTGAAATCAACAGCAGTTGCGGCGCGAAACTATCAAGCGCAGGCAATAGAGTCTGTTCGTAGGCACGGCGGAAATCTGCCGAATCGGCGCCGGGTGCCAGCGGCGCATTCACGATATTTCCGGCGCCGATTTCGTTGCGCGCGCCCGTGCCGGGATAGAGCGGAAACTGGTGGCTGGAAATATACAAAACCCGCGATTCGTTCCAGAAAATATCCTGCGTGCCGTTGCCGTGATGCACGTCGAAATCGACGATCGCGACACGTTCGAGGCCGTGCACCGCAAGTGCATGCGCGGCGCCGACCGCGATATTGTTGAACAGGCAAAATCCCATCGCAGTATCGTGCGTGGCGTGATGACCCGGCGGACGCACGGCGCAAAACGCGCGCCGAATCCGGCCCGCGATTACCGCGTCGATCGCCATGCTTACCGCGCCGGCCGCATGCAGCGCGGCGCTCAACGAGTGCGGCGACATTACGGTGTCGGGGTCGAGCCGAACGCAATCGTGTTGCGGCGACTGGGCGAAGATCGACTCGATCAGCTCTGCCGTATGCGCTCGTTCGAGCTGGGCGCGTGTCGCGGGGCGTGCTTCGATGCGATCCAGCGCGGCGAAGATATCCTGATCGAGGGCCTCAAGCACCGCCTGCAATCGCGCCGGCGATTCCGGATGTCCCGGTCCGGGCTGATGCTGCAGACAGGTGTTATGCGTGTAGAGCGCGGTGATCATTTTGCGTCACGGTGCGCGCTTGCGGCGTTCGTGTTGCCACAGCACTTCGCCGTGGCCCGATTCGCGGGCGAGGACGCGTGAGATCACGAACAGCAGATCCGATAGGCGATTGACGTACTGGATCGCCTCGGGCCGCACGCTGTCATGACGCGAGAGCGTGACCAGTTCGCGTTCGGCGCGACGCGCGACGGTACGCGATACATGGCAGCAACTCGCAGCCATGCCGCCGCCCGGCAAGATAAAATCCTTGAGCGGTGGCAGATCGTCATTAAAGCTATCGAGGATGTTTTCGAGTCGCACAATATCCGCGGCGTGCACCAACGCCATGCCGGGAATGCACAGCTCGCCGCCCAGATCGAACAAGTCGTGCTGTGCCTGAG
>JANXUW010000229.1 GCA_025351985.1 Pseudolysobacter sp. | reverse complement strand
CTCGCAGCCGCGCACATTGGCATGGGCGAGCGGCAAGGCGGGTTGTTCGGGGGTAGTCATCGGTGCGCTGATCAGCGCACGCAGCGCGCGATAGCTGAAGGTGGCCAGCGCGACCGCGCGCTCGGCAGCGCGCTCCAAGGCGTCGGGACTGAAGTCCTTGGCCAAGCGCAGGATGCCCAGGCTGGCGCGCAACGCTTCTTCCGGATGCCGGCGGCGTTGTACTTGCTGCGCCAGCACTTCGACGGTCGCCGGCCCGATCGCAACGGCGCGTTGCATCAGCTTCTCGTGGGTCAGATCGATAACGGCACTGTGGCGCTCGGGCCGGTGTGCGGCCAGGGTCGTGAAGTGGCCTCGCTGGACACTGCGCACGTGCGCGGCGACGCGCTGTTGACGGTGGAAGATCTCGATGCCACGGGCGGTCAGGCGCACCTCGACGGTCTTGCCGATCAGCGCGTAGGGCACTGAGTAGAACGCCCCGTCGACCTGGATGTGATAGTCCAGATGCACTTTGGCTTTCTTCCAGGTCGCAAACTCGTAGGCGCGACGTCCCCCGCTTTCAGTAGCACGGAGCTTTAGAGTCCGGCGGTAACTGTAACTGAATCGCCCCGAGTTTCGTAGAGGCCGTTTGGTTTAAGTCACGCTATCTCGGCAACCTCCTGCTCAGCGAGTTGCCGGTAGTAGTTTGCCTCAGCTTCAGCAGGTGGGATATAGCCGATGGGTTCGAGCAGTCGTTGGGTGTTGAACCACGCTATAGCTGCGCGCCGGCATGCCGAGCAGTTCGGCCAGGAGAGAAATCGATAGACCGTTCGCGCGCATGCGATACTGAAGTCAGGTGCCCGCCCCTTCCCCCCTGTTGCGGCGCGGCACCGACCGGAAGGCGGCTCCCTGAGCCGCCTTTCTTTGTCTGTCTTTGCATAACATAATCCCTTTAGGTGATGCTATATGGCTTATGCAACCGACACACTTCTATAGACTTGGCGGACTTGATCGCGTGCGCGCGCAAACATTTCACCGCGCCATCTGATCTACCTAATCCAGATACGCGCCATTCTCAGCCGATATCCTGACGTCGCCGGGTATCAGGCGACATCGACATATTCTCAGCAAAGTTTGGCCTTGGACAGGCATAGATAGAACGGCAGATCAGACTTCGACGTAGCGTGATCGAACGGATGCGGTTTTGAAGGTCTTCAACGCAACTTAAAACAGCAAGGAGGCGCCGTTCAGTTCGTCCTTCAGTTCAGCGAGATCCTGCTTCGAGCGATGTGGGAGAGAGTCGCACATTACTCGAACCCACTGGCGAAGATCAGGTCATTTTTAAGCCGCACCACAAAATTGTCGAAACTGCTGGTTCCGCCCACCGGAGCGAAACCATTGGCAATAATCTGCGTGCCTTGCAATGCTACGCCGTTGAGCACCTGCGTATTGGGAGAGGCCAAGGCAAGATTCAGTCTCACTTTCCCGAGCGCGCCAAACTCAGCGTCGGGACTACCATCGCCATTGAGACGCACCACAGCAGCATCCAGAGCGAACACTGCCGTCCTCTGTGCAGCACCCGCGAGCAGAATTTTGCCGTTACTTTGCTCGGTGAGACCTAGCACAAAATCTTCACCGTTAGCGACCACATCGAACGACACCAGCGTTTTACCGGCAATCCCAAAATTGCTGTCGGGCGAGCCATCCGGCTGCAGCCGGGCAATGGCCATATCGTAGTTTTCGGTACTCGATGAAGACGAATCGGTCAGGCCGCCAAGAACAATCTTGCCGTCGCGCTGCAGCGTCATTGCGTAAGCACGCTCTAGGTTACTGCCCGTGGCGCCGCCCAAATCGAAGGCGAGCGTGGCACGACCGTCGGCATCGAAGTTGCTATCGAGCACCCCATTCGGAAGCAGGCGAACGACCGCGAAGTCATCGTCCAAACTCGTGGTGGACCCCTTGTTAGCATATCCACCAAGCACAACATTGCCCAAGGCATCGATGGCAACACTGGTCGCTACATCGTTATTGAGGATGGTGCCGCTGGTCAAGTTGAAGCCGACGGACACCTTGCCGGTCAGATTGAAACTGGAATCCCGCGAGCCATCGGTATTCAATCGGACCACGGCAAAGTCGGTGCCGTTAGCCGCCGTGGTGGCGTAACCGGCGACCACTATCTTCCCGTCGGGCTGGATGGCGACGCTATTTGCTGCATCGTCATTGTTGTTGCCCAGATCGAAGCCAACCGTGGTCTTGCCAGTGCCACCGCCAAAACCGGTGTCCAGTGTGCCATCGGTATTCAGGCGAGCGATGGCAAAGTCTGCACCGTTGGCGGCGGCACTGATGAACGTGTAGCCGACAACAACGATTTTTCCATCGGCCTGCAATGCGACTCCCGTGCACAGGTCGGCACCGCCGCCGCCATCGAAATCGATGGTTACTTTGCCGTCAAAGCTGAAGCTGGTATCAAGGACACCGTTTGCCGTGAAGCGCGATACAAAAAAATCAGTACCCGATGCACTCCCCGTGGATTGCGAGCTGCAGATCAGAATCTTGCCGTCCGGCTGCATCACAGGAGGAATGGAGACAAACCCACCGTATGGAAAGGCGGCATTTGAAAGACCGGTGCGCACGAAACCGCCGGTGCCAAAAGACACATCGAGATCCCCATTCCCGGCGAGCGCTGGCAAATTCATTCCAAGCATTAAGGATAGTGCAAAAGCCATGCGCATGATGTGTTCAACTTATTATTGAATAATAGTAAAAACGACGGTGACTCGATGGGCGAACAATACAGTGGGCGCGCGTGGAAATAAAGATTGACGGGCTATGGGTGCAGGCGTTGGCGCCGCCCGCTTCGGAGAGGAGCGAACCGACGGTGACCCAAGCCAAAGGCGCGCGTTGGGTGTCGTGTCGCACAAAGGGTAAGTTTTGCGACGGTTCCCTGCGTCCGTTGAATCAATGGTTTGCACGTCGCAAATGTCTGTTGCAGAATGGAAGTGAATTTCAGCTCGGAAGCATCGCCATGCCTGACCAGGAAAAACGTGTATCCCTCGCCATTGAT
>JANXUW010000208.1 GCA_025351985.1 Pseudolysobacter sp. | reverse complement strand
GAGAAAGTACAAGCCCGCATAAAGTTTCGGATCGATCGAATAACCCTGCTGCATCTTCTGCCAGAGCCAGTGCGGTGCGTCGCTGCGTGGCACTTCATGCACGACGATGTTTTCGGTTTCGTCGCCGCCACCCGCATGCACACGGGTGAGATCGTAAGCGCGCACGAACGCGATCACCTCGGTGCTCATGCCCGAGGACGATGGTCCGGCCATGAGATATTCGACGCGCGTCGCCGCGTAGCCGGTTTCTTCGAGCAGCTCGCGCCGCGCGGCTTCGAGCAGGTTTTCGTTTTGCTGATCGGCGATGTCGCCCACCAGCCCGGCCGGCATCTCGATCGTCTTGCAGGCTATCGCCATGCGAAACTGCTCGACAAACAACAGCTTGTCTTCAGGCGTCAGTGCGATAATGATGACCGCCCCGCCGGGATTGGTGCGTTCGACGTATTCCCACGTGCCTTTTCGCTTGAGGCGCAGATATTTTCCGTTGAAAAGCGTTTCTGTTTCGGTCATTGTGCGCGGTTCCCGTGGCCACCAGCCAGTCTGGTGGCGAAACTTATATCTTGCCGCGTGGTCGTAACGCGGTCTACTTCCATGATCAAGGTTTTCCGATGAAAGCACTACCTACTTTATTCGCGGCATTGTTGCTGGCATTCGCGCTGAATCCCGCGCACGCGCAGGACAAGAAAAATCCCGCAGCATCTGCGCCGCCGAGCTACCCCTCCGATCCTTCGGCCATGACCGAACAGCAGATCAAGAGCGGCAACCTGCCGGCAGGACTCAACCAGCTGGCGCAGTTCTACAACGACAATGGCGATTACCAGCGTTTCATCTGGACTTTGCAACGCCTGATCGAGTTGTCGCCGAACAGCGGCACGCTGAAAATGCAGCTGGCGATTACTTATGCGCAAGTCGACAACAAGTCCGGCGCTTACGATTTGCTGGTGCGCATGCAGTCGCAAGGTTACGGTTACGATCTGACCGACGACAAGCGCTTCGACAAAATCCGCGGCACCAAGGTCTGGGACTACATCGTCGCGAACCTCAAAGCCAATCTGAAACCGTTCGGCGAAGGCAAACGCGCCTTCGACATCGATGCCAGGGACAGCCTCATCGAAAGCCTGGCCTACGATCCCAAGCGCAAGCAATTTCTAGCCGGCAGCATGCGTGAAGGTGTGATCTCGCTGGCGACGATGGACGGCAAACTCACGCCGTTCATAACTCCCGATGCCAGCAACGGTTTGTGGGGCGTCTACGACCTCGGCGTCGACAGCGCTCACGATGCGCTGTATGTCACAAGCTCAAGCGTGGTGCAGTTCAAGAACTATAAGCCCGAAGATGCCGGCAAGGCGGCTGTGTTCAAATTCCAGCTTTCCACCGGCAAATTGCTGGGCAAATATCCGGTACCCGGCGAAGGTCGGCATATTCTCTCGACCTTGGTGGTCGGCAAGGATGGTCAGGTATTCGCCGCCGATGGCGTGGCCAACGAAATCTACAAGCTCGACGCCGCCGGCCTCAAGCTGATCATGCGCAATCCGAAACTCGAAAGCGTGCGCGGAATGGCCCTGTCGCCGGACGGAAAAATTCTCTACTTCGCCGACTATTCATTGGGGATTTTTGGCATCGACCTGGCCAAGGCCAGCGGCTTCGAGGTCAAACACAACGCCGAGAAGCTCGCCCTTGGCGGCATTGACGGTTTGTACTACTACGACGGCAATCTCGTCATGATTTCCAACGGCATGTCGCCCGCGCGCGTGATGCGCCTGAAGCTTTCGCCCGATGGTCGCGAAATCACCGGCGCGTTGCCGCTGGATGCCACACAGCCTGCTTTTACCGCACCCACCTACGGCGCGATCGTGGACGATCATCTGTTCTTCATCGCCAACAGCCAGAAAAGTCAGTACGACCAATACGGCCTGCCGCTGGACGCGACAAAACTGCAACCGGTGCATGTTTTCAAAAGCGATCTGCGTTTCGCCTGGGGTCAAAGCGGTGTCGGCGCCGATCTGAATGCCATCCCGGTGGCACCGCCGGCGGAAGCCAGCAAATTTCTCAAGGCACCGGCCAAGCCGGGCCTCAGCAAACCTGCAGAACAGCCAAGCAAGCCAGCCGAGCAACACTAACACTGAAACCGATTGATCGATATTTGCTCGGAATCCATGCGCATTCCGGCTGCGGCTTGAGCCGTTCGATCAAAACCTGCGCGGTCTGTTGCCCATGCGCCGATGCTGGATCAATGCGCTGCATAACTTCTGCAGCGCATATCCATTCACCGATCAGTACCGCAGCAACAGCCAAAGTTGCTCCAGAAACGCCAACAGAAATCCGCTGAGAAAACTCAAATAGCTGAAGCGCAGATAGCGATATTTGTGCCGCGCGAGATAGCTGCCGATGCTGTAGATATCGCCGGCCATCGCCGCGTACACCGAGCCATCAGCTTGCAACGTGCGCGCCATCTCGGTGAGAAAACGTTCGCGCGAAAGCTCGGCAAAATGGCCGAAGAACAGCAGATTGAAATACGGCGGCAATTCGGCTTGCTTGAGCTTTAGCGGCCGATACTTCGGCAACACCGCGAGGATCGCCAACAGCAATGCCAGCAGGGTGAAGCCGGTCAGCGTCAGCACACTGAGACGCAGCTCCGGCTGATTCAAGCGTCCCATGCTCAGGGTCAGCACGATCGAGGATACCGTAATGATGATGTTGGCCTTGGTATCCGCCATCACGCTCAGCGAGACATGGTGCTGTTGCGTTGTGCGCAGCAGAACATCGGCAGTATTGCGCTCGGGCACGCTTACAAATAATTGCGAAGGTGTTGGATTCATTCACGGATATCCTGTTGCACAATGGCCCGATGGTAGAAACATCGTCCCCGCATGGCAACCGGCGCCTTCCATCGCGATGGTCAGCCCGGCGCTGGCTGATCGTCCTGGCAACATTTTTTACCGCGGGTTTGATCGGCGGGTGTACCGACATGTTTTTTTCGACGCTGGATGCGGTGCATGCCGCACGCGACTTGAGCGAAACACCGGACATCATGTTCGACGAAAATCACGCTCTTTCGCTGGATGTGTATGCGCCAAAAGTGGCGGCCAAGGCACCGGTCGTGGTGTTTTTCTACGGCGGCAGTTGGGAAGGCGGCAAACGGCGCTGGTATCGTTTTGTCGGCGAGGCGCTCGCGAGCAACGGTGTGATCGCCGTCATTCCCGACTATCGAAAATATCCGAAAGTGAAATTTCCCGCGTTCATGCAAGACGCTGCTTTGGCGGTGGCGTGGACGCGCGACCACGCCGCGCAATTTGGCGGCGACCCGGAAAATATCTTCGTGATGGGCCACTCCGCCGGCGGACATATCGCCGCGCTGCTCGCCACCGATGCGCGTTACCTGAAAGCGGTCGACATGGTTCCGCGCGATCTGGCTGGCATGATCGGACTCGCCGGCGCGTATGATTTTTTGCCGTACGTCGAGAACGAAGCGGAAATTTTCGGCAACACGTCGCGCGGTCGACACGATTCGCAGCCGGTGAATTTTGTCAGCGGACACGAGCCGCCAATGTTATTGCTGCAAGGCGCGGACGATGGCGAAGTCGCGCCGCGCAATGCCGAATCACTCGCCGCCAAATTGCGCGCGGCACACGAGCCGGTGACGCTGAAAATTTATCCCGGCGTCGGCCATTCGCGCATCTTGCTGGCGTTCTCGCGGCAATACCGCACGTCTATCCCGACCCTGGCCGATACACTCGCGTTTATCCGCGATCTATCGGCCAAGGTCGAGAAAAATCCCGCCACACACTGACGCACAGCTGATTCCGAGTCGCATGCTTTGCATACGTCCAGGCGCGATGCAGACCGCGGATCAGATCGTCAGCGCCGCGTTCTGTTCGAGGATTACCGCCACCGCATGCACGACGGCGCCGATGCGCACCGCGCTCTGGATCGTCTGCGTGGTCAGGCCGTGATTGCGCAAGACCTTTTCGTGCGAATCGAGACACATGCCGCAGCCGTTGATCGCCGATACCGCGAGCGAGCACAACTCGAAATCGATCTTGTCGCCGCCCGGATTGGCCATCACGTTCATGCGCAGGCGCGCCGGCAACGTGGCGTAATCCTTCTCGCTGACGAGATGGGTAAAACGATAATAAATATTGGTCATGCCCATGATCGCGGCCGCCGCTTTGGCGCCACCGATTTCGGCGGCGTCGGCAACTTTCGCGGTTTCTTCGGCGATCGCCCGGGTCAGCGGCGCATGACGCGAGCCGATCGCGCTGGCGAGGGCGATCAGGAAAATCTGCTTGGTGCTCAAGCCGGGCGCGCCGGATTCGTTCAACACCGAATCCAGATTCAGACGCAAATCCTTGGCGTAATCCGGCAACGATGCTTTCAGTTCTGTCAATGACATACGGTTCTCCGCGAGCAATGCCGATAAGTCGGCAACAGACATCCCGCGCAGCGTTTTTGCGCCACGAGAGTCTGCGAGTGGAAAGAGAAAATGGGCGGTGATACAGGGGGATATATCACCGCCCGCACGGGACGCGCCTGGGCAACAATCAGGGAGTGTCGGGCGCGCTCCCGCAAACCGGGGAATCTCCGCGCCGGCGTTTACGCCCGCACGGAGATTCTTGTTTTATGCGGCTTTCAGGGTGACTTCGCCTTGCTTCCAATTGCACGGGCAAAGCTCGTCGGTCTGCAGCGCATCGAGTACGCGCAGCACTTCCTGCGGATTGCGACCAACGCTCATGTCGGTGACATCGACAAATCGAATGATGCCTTCGGGATCGACCAAGAACGTCGCGCGCTTCGCCACGCCGGATGCCTTGTCGAGAATGCCGAGCGCCGAGGTCAGCTCGCGCTTGATATCGGCCAGCATCGGGAACGGCAGCGTGCCGAGATCCTTGTGATCACGACGCCATGCGAGATGGACGAATTCCGAGTCGATACTGCCGGTGAGGATCTGGCAATCACGATCGTTGAACTGCGTGTTGAGCGCACCGAACGCGGTGATTTCGGTCGGGCAGACGAAGGTGAAATCCTTGGGATAGAAGAACACGCAAAGCCACTTGCCCGGGTAGGACTTGTTGTTGAGATCGACAAACGCCGTGGCCAGATCGTTGGACACGGTGGCTTGCAGTTGGAATTCCGGAAAAGTGTCGCCGACGGTTAACATGGATGAAGCTCCTGGAGGGTTGATGAAAATTTTGGCATGAAAGCGTGGGGCCCGAGATCAGCCTATGTCGCCAAGAATAAAGAATATCCAGCTATCATACCAATTAATTGATAGGATACTTTCGATAGTTTTTACCTATATCGATTTTTGTAGCTCGTGTTGCTACTTCGAGGAGACAAGGCGATGAACCTGCGTGATCTGGGATATCTGGTCGCCTTGGCCGAACACAAGCATTTCGGGCACGCCGCCGAAGCGTGTTTTGTGAGCCAGCCCACGCTTTCCACGCAGATCAAAAAACTCGAGGACGAGCTCGGCATCGCACTGGTCGAGCGCACGCCGCGCAAGGTGTTGCTGACCGAAGTCGGACGCCAAATCGTACAGCGCGCACGCGGCGTATTGGAAGAGATCAACCAGATCCGCGCGTTGGCGCGGCGTACCAGCGATCCCGAATCCGGTGCCGTGCGACTTGGTCTGTTTCCCACGCTCGCGCCGTATTTGCTGCCGCATGTGGTGACACCGATTCGCGAACGTTTTCCGCGCCTGGAATTGCTGTTGGTCGAGGAAAAATCCGAATTGCTGCTGCATCAGCTACGCGAAGGCAAACTCGACGCGGCGATCCTCGCACTGCCGCTGCACGACGATCAATTGCACGCCGAGTTGTTGTTCGAGGAACCATTTTTGCTGGCCGTACCACTCGGCCACGCGCTCGGACAACGCAAAACGCTCAAGCTCGCCGATCTGGCCGACGAAAACCTGCTGCTGCTCGAAGACGGACATTGCATGCGCGACCAGGCGCTGGATGTCTGTCATATGTCCGGCGCCGGCGAAAAATCCGGCTTCCGCGCTACGAGCCTGGAAACTCTGCGGCAGATGGTATCGGCGAACGTCGGCATCACCTTGCTGCCGGTGCTTTCGATCAAACCGCCGGTGGCGCAATCGGACAATATCCAGCTGGTGCGTTTCCGCGATCACGCGCCGACCCGACGCATCGCGATGGTCTGGCGACGCAGCTCCGCACTGACCGATTTCCTGCAAAAACTCGTGGCGGTATTTCGTCAGCTACCACGTGAATTGCTCAACGATCATGTGGCTGAATATGTTGCCGCGGCGGCAAAACCATCGGCCAAGGCCACCCGGAAATCGAGATAGGATTGCCGATGCGGTTGGCACCAGAATCATGGATGCCGAGTCGAGATGCAATCTGCCGACAATGGCAGATTGCCGCCGCGGCAGCGTGCCAGCAACACCGCGATCCGTGCACGCTCAGCGGCAACCGCGGCGAGATCGCGGCTTTTGCTGCTGCCCACGGTAAATGCATGTGTGTAGGTCTGCCCCTGAAACTCCGCGTTGAGTGTCCACATGCCAAGCGGCGCGTCTGCGGGCAAAACATATGACCAGTCCCATCCCGTGCCGGAATAAAAAGGCTTCGGCAAACCCTCGCTGGCCAGATCAAAATCCCACGCCTGCCAGATACTGTGATCGGGCCGCTGGATACTGAAATGCGTGATCTCGCCATTGCGTTGATCGTGATACGCCGCGAATACCCACAGCGTAGCGCCGGGCTCGAAGGCATCCTGATACGCCGGATTTTCTTCCTCCGGCTGGCCGTTTGCCACACCGCACGCGACGAATTCCGGTTCTACCGAATGCGTCGACAAGGCGTTGATGGTCGGCTCTTCATACGGCTGCATCACCGCCCATAAATCGGCGCTTGCATTGCACTGGCCGTGACGCGGATCGATGATATCGCCGTTGACGGCATGCAATTCAAAATGCAAATGCGGCGCGGTCGATGATCCCGAGCTGCCGACAAATCCGAGCAACTCTCCGGCCGCGACATTCGCGCCGATCAGCTTGTTGGTGAGGCTGCCGGATTTCATGTGGCCATACCATGCCACGGTGTTATCGGCATGCTGCACGTAAACCGCATTCCACTCGGCATTGCCCATGGCGCAGGAGCGATCAAAATTACCGTCGCTCTTGCCGACGATCACACCCGGCGCCGCGGCAACGATGGCGACTTGCTGCTGATCCATCATCAGCCACGGATACGGCCACAGGAAATAATCCGTACCGGCGTGATTGTAGCCGGCGGCATTGTCGTAGCTGCGTGTACCGCAACTGTAGTCTGTGACGAAACCCGGAAAGCGCGCATCGTGATCGACGAAATTGGAAATACCGTGATAGTCGAAACCGATGAAATTCGCATTCGCCGCGAGCGGCCACTGCAAGCTTGCCGGAGCAATCTGCGCCGGCAATACCATCGCCTCAACATGTCGTGGCAGCAGCAGACGATTGCGCAACAACATGCGCTCGATATCAGCCCGCCGTATTGGCGACATCTCGTCGGCAAAATCATCGCTCTGAACCAGCCAGTGATGCGTCGGGGCATCCGCCAGCGCAACGCTGGATAACACACCAGAGAACAGGAAAAACAGCAGCCGTCGCATCGAAAACTCCTCAAGCCGACCCGTTACATATCGCCACGTACAATCCTGAAACCGTCGTGAGTTGCAGGTACTCTGATCTCGAGTTTGCGCTAACGCAAATGCGCTACTAAAAAGGTCCAATTCGTTCTATGAAATGATCGCTTTGGCACTCAGCGCAGAACGACGACAATGCCGCAGCATTTTGGTGTACAACACAACGCACACCGGTCCTTGCGAAGGAAAGGGGAATGGAATGAGTCGAGCCCGGCAAGCATGTTTTCTATCAACTTTACTATCAACGCTCTTTCTGATCGGTTGCATCCCAACACCAGTGGGGCCGCCGGTACCCATTGCTTGGGGTAGTTCGACTACTCAATATTTCATTTATGCGATGACCACAGCAACAACTTTGCCCTCTGGCGCGTCAGTCGAAGTCGGGCTGGAAAGCTGGAAGGGCGTCGATTCAACTTTTGTAAAGCAGTATGAAGCACGCGATGCGGCAACTACTCAAGTAAGTCCCTATGGAGCAACGTCGATCTTCTTGCGCCGCGGCAATTT
>JANXUW010000192.1 GCA_025351985.1 Pseudolysobacter sp. | reverse complement strand
GCAAAACCGCGCGCGTACACCATGGGCAGAACATGCGGTTTGATGCGTGCGGGGTAATCCGTGCGGAACGACGGCATGCCGAATCCTGGAATGGAGTGCCGCCATGTCATCTCGTCTATCCGTTTTTTTTCTCGCGCTCATAACGCTGCCGATCGCAGCCAGCGCCACGATCCGCACTTGGCCCGGAGCTGCACCTTGCGCCGGCACATTGCAGGCCTGCATTGACGGCGCCGTGAATGGTGACGAAATCCGCATAGCAACAAACACGGCGATCGCAGAAGACATCAGTCTGTACGACCGCAGCCTCACCCTCACCGGCGCCGACGGCTACACCGCCGCATTCGGTTCGGGGCATTGGCTCAGTATCACCAGCTCCGGTATCGCGGGAAATTTGCAGGTCAGCGTGAGCCGCCTGAATTTCGTCGACGGTTATGTTTTCGCCAACTACAACGGCAGCGGCACGGCCACTTACGATTTGCGCGAGCTAAACCTCACGCGTGTCGCCAGCGATGTCTACAACTTTATCGAGCTGGACGCCAATCACGGCACGATGAACGCGACCATCTACAACAATCGTGTCAGCGGCGTGCCGAGTTCGCTGAATCGCGGTTTGATCCATCTCAGCAATTCCGGCGCTGTACTCAATGCCAGCGTCTACTTCAATCATGTGACCAGCACTTCGGCCAGCAGCGTGAGCGGCGCAGGTATTTTTGTCGATGAAATCGCCGCTAGCGGCACCGGCGCCAGCGGCACGATCAAGCTGCACGGCAACGAAGTGCGCGGCGGGTTTTTCCGATCCGGCATCTATGTTTCGGAAGGACTGTTTTCGAGCACCACGAGCAGTTATTCGGCACGCGTCTACAACAACGTCGTCATTTGCAACGATGCCAGTAGCGCAGGCACCGGCGGCTCCGGTATCGGTTTTGTAGTCAACAACGGCACCATCAGCGCGCAGGCGATCAACAACACCGTGTCGCGCTGTTATGGCGGCATCAGTGCTTCGCAATGGTCGGGCGGTGGTGGCGGCGCAAGCATCACCGGCCTGATAAACAACAACGTGATCACAGCCTATCGAGGCATCGACACCGTCGCGACGCTGGTCGGTCCACTGACCAATGATTACAACCTGATCAACGCCACCATAAGCTCGGTCGGTTATGGCGCACACACCATTACCGCGCCCGCAAAACTCGTGCTCGATACCCAGCCGCGACTGCGTGCGGATTCTCCTGCGATCGATGCGGCCGATGGTACGTCGTTGGGATTCGGTCTGATCCTCAACGGATTGCCGACCACCGATGCTGATGGCCTGCGTCGCTACAAAGGTTCGCCGGCCAACCCGGATATTGGCGCGTATGAGTACGGGGATTTCAGCTTCACGCATGCCACCGGCAGCGCCAATATCACGTCCAACTACAGTCTGCTGAATCATCCGGCACTAAACGCAAATACCGCCGCCGCCTTGATCGCTACGCCCAACTACAATATCGGCCTGGCCACTGGCGGTGCGAGTTATCCGCACGCGTTCGGTGCGTTTTACAGCCCATCGTCCTGGGCGTTGTTCAACCAGGATTTCGCTACGCCGATGGCGCTTGGCGTTCATTTCGATGTGTGGGCGCCGGCAGCCGCTGGCGGCTCGTTCACGCACGTGAGCAGCGCCAGCACGGCGGTCGGTTTTGCCAGCACGGTCAGCGACAGCAACACCAACAACCTGCCCGACCGCATCGTGTTGGTCACACAGAACTGGAGCGCTGGCGGAACTTCGCTGTACAACCCGCATCCGATCGGCGTGTATTACGGTGCATCGAAATGGCATATCGCCAATATCGATGGCGCTGCCATGCCGCAGCCTTTGGGTTTCAACGTATATGCCCAAGAGGCCAGCCCGAATGCATGGCGCGTTACCGCATCGGCGGGAAATCTGAGCAATGCCCACACGATCCGCGTGCGGCACCCATTGCTCGACAACATCCCGTGTGCGCGGCCACACGTCACGCGCTTGCTCGGCGCGGGTTTGGTCAGCGATCAATTCGATGTCGGTTACGACGGCGCTTACTGGTACATCTTCGGCTACAGCGGAATCGCCGTATCCGAACAGTTTCATGTGCTGGTGGATCCGACCCAGGTTTTCGATTGCAGCGACCGGATTTTTGCCAACGGCTTCCAGTAATGCGCGATGTCGGTAATTACTCCAGTTAGACGTGCGTTCGATGGCGCAATCACAAATGCATTTTTAGACAACCGCGCGCCCGGGCAATTTCTCTAGCAAACGTATCGTCTCGAGCGCATTCGATGTTGCCGCGCCCAATGCAGTGTTATCGAATATGCACCAGGCGCGTCCGCCAGTCGCGGCAGCGGCGTGCAGACTTTCCGCAACTTCCACCAATCGAGATTGTGGATAAGTGGAATAATATATTTTTGGCGATCCGTGCAAGCGCAAATAGATGACTTGCGTGTCCCCGCCCGGCGAAGCCGCCGCGGGCACGATGGCGGGATCGGCAGCAACTCGACCGATGCCGAAATGCTTGAGCACATCATCGGCTTCAGTCTCGAACCAGCTCGCATGCCGCGGTTCGAGCACAACGTCACCGGCATGGCGTCGACGCAACATCTGCAGAAATCGATTCACCACGGCTCGCTCGAATCTGAGACTCGGCGGCAACTGCACCAGAACGCAGCCGAGTTTTTCGCCAAGCGAACCGACCTCGGTGAAAAAAGAATCGAGCAAATGACCAACGCCAACCAGTCGCAAGTCATGGGTAATGCGACGCGGCAATTTCACCGAAAAACGAAACGTCGCCGGCACGCTCTCGGCCCAGCGCGCGTACGTCGACGGCTGGTGTGGTTTATAGAACGAGGAATTGATTTCGACACAGTTGAAGCGCGAGGAATAACGCTGCAGATGGCTGCCGTCGAGCGGAAATTCCGCTGCATCGGCTTTCGGCACGTTCCAGCCGGCGCATCCGATTCGAACAGGAAAAGCGATTCGAGATGTCATTTATTGTTGCCAATTCTCGGGTGCTCACTTTATCTCAATGCGTGCGGATGCGCAGATGAGCGCCCGCCCCACACTCGTACGCAAACACGCTTCATGTCGCGCGAATGCGAATTTCGCTAGGCGCAAGTGCCGTCGCGATTTTTTTCGCTACTACTAACTGTATCGTCGCCGCCGAACACAAACGCTCGGCGCGCAGAGCGATGGCGCGGCATTTGTCAGCGATGACGACAGCATTTTGCTTGTGCCGGTAAAAGACACCATGTCGTTGTCCTCCGCCACAGCTGGCGCCCGTAGCTACCCACCACCGAAAACTCGTATTGATCATTTGTCGATCATGTGAAGGAACGTCGGTGCCAGCAAAACCGTCACGTCCGATGGCGCGTCGGTCAGCGCCAATTGCAAAGTGAGTTTCGAAAAGGGTCACAGTCGATATCTGCCACCGTCACTTGATCTGCGGGTGCGAGCAATACGCAATTCACCCCCCTATCAATAATACGTTCTTGCAGTGATTTCAAACCCCGAGCTGTTGTCGGTATGGCGGTAGAACGCGCCGATGGCGAAGGTGCTGTTGATGTGGAACA
>JANXUW010000177.1 GCA_025351985.1 Pseudolysobacter sp. | reverse complement strand
CGGCTACATGAAGTTTCTCGGCTAGTCGCGCGGACAATTTTTTCCGCGCGAGCGTGCGCGACGCAACCACGGCGCTGCGCACGCGATGAACGCGGCGCCGAGAAGTGCAAGAAACCACGTTCCTGCTGTCGGCACGGCGCTCGCTAGCGGCGGTGATGGCGGTGCGCCAAGCACATTGATCGTGCCAGACATGCCGACTCCGGGCGCACCGTGGACTTCGCAGAAATAACCAACCGCGCCAGCGTTGGGAAAGTTGATCGACACCAACCACAGCTGACTCGACGCGGCACCGCTGCCGCCGTGGCCGTCGTTATCGCAACCGCGCGCGCATCGGAACGCCCCATCGTCTGCGACGACATTGTGCAAGCCACCGAGGTTTAGGAAAGTCACTGTGTCGCCGGCGTCAATATCGATGGTCGGCGGTGAAAACGATAGCGACTGGCCACCGACGATCACGTAGGCAACTTTTGCCTGAGCGTTGCCTACGCAAAACAACATCAAGGTAAACGCCAGCACGCACATCGAGACGGGTGGCACAGTCGGCGGCGAGCTTGCCCTGCGATGCGCACGCGTCGATGGGATGCCTGGAACGGTCGTTGGAAACTGATGCATGTTAAATCGAAAGTTCTATCGCAGCTGGATACTGCGGCTAGCGCGCGCGCGTCGTCAACCGCCTCAGACGGCCAGGGATTAGAGCTGGTCAGCGGCGGACATGCCTTGCCGGTAGGGTACGCATGCCGCTTAAGTGCTGCGGTTAAATCGAAGCAGCGGCGTGCGCTGTAAAAAAGCCTATTCCAGTCCGTTCGCGAAGATGCGATCCGAGGCTCCGAAATTCATGTACGACGATGGTGTTGCGGTGTTTGCCGGCGAGGTCAGGCCTACCACTTTTCCATCAATAGTGGCGTCAGCGATACCGATCGATGCGTAATCGAAGCTGCGATTCTCTCCGGTGTGCGCGACACCCACCGGCAACAGCGGCGGAGGGCTCTGGATACCATTCGCGATCGACGGCAAATTGCTCAAGACGAACGTGTAGGACGTATTCGCCGAGAGGCCGCTCTCGATCCGCCAGAACCCATCAGGTTCGACATAGCTGCGACCCGCGATGTGTCCACTTGCGTTCACCGCGTAAACCGTCAATGCGCCGTTCTGGTTGTAATCGCCGCCCTCTTCGCCGGAGCTCTGCTGCTTGTCCTTGTTCAAATCGACGAAGACACTGCCGACCGCGTATGGACTGGTGGTCTGCGCAGCACAGACGGGATTGCCGCCGTTGACGAGCGCTGATTGGCTACAACACGCCCCAGGATTATTGAGATCGGCAGGATGTCCACCCGCAAGGCAGGTCGCGACGAAATCGCATGCGTGCGTCGCGACAAGCACTGTCTGACTGCAACAATCGCCCGGATTGTTCAGCGAGGCGGGCGTTCCCCCGGGCAGACATGCAGGCACTGCCGTACAGATACCTGGCCGTTGGCAGATACGGCGCCGCTACAGCAATAAGTGGCATCGTTGTTTGGCGCGGTACTTCCGCCCAGAAGACAATCGGCGACCGCTGTGCTCGGCAGCGATGCGAAAAGTGTCGCGAGTGCGAGAACGATTCGTGCACAGCTTGTCTGCGTCCGATAAAAAAAAGCGCTGCTTCTCATAGGGAGCATCCTACCAGCTCGTGTGCAAGACTCGATCCGAAGATAGTAGCTCCTCCGAAGGTATTGAAGGTTGCAAGAAAATTTGCCCGCTACCTTCCGCTATCTTCGCGCTACCTTCGGGCGAAACTGAAAATTCGATGACGTCCGTTTTGCCGGCAACAGCTGGCAAGTGATCACACCCGCACAACCACGCAAAGGAAACACCAATGAGCAATGACAACATCTTTCGCAGCACGCCCGAAGAAGAAACTGCAGGATTCAACGCCGCTGTCACCGTGGTAAGGCACATGGACGACGTTCGCGCTGACGCCGATCGAGTGACAGTTTCGGCAAAGTCACATTTGAAATGCGACTAAGATTGGATGCCGATAGCGTCCAATCTGCCCGATACGGGAATTCCCGTATCGGGTTGACGAGCTCAGTTTGCCGGTCGTAGGCTCGGCCTTTGCTGCCGCTGTGAACCGATATGTGCTATTCCGCGGGCAAGGCCACATACCAGTCGAGACGATGAGGGAGAATGCTATGGCAAACGAAATATCGGGTCGGAACGCAGATGACCCTATCCACCAGATAGGAGACGCTCAGGCGAAATTCCGCGAAGGATGGTCAATTCGGATCCCTTTTGAAGATGGATTTGGTGGAACGTTGGTTGCCTCGCTCCACAGAAGCAAAGATAACGAAGACAGAGGCGGTATCGTGATTTCGATTACTATCGAGCACGATGGGCAGCAGTTAGTGCCTACAGCTCAGAACATTAAGAATGGAATCGAGTTGCATCTTGGTGCCGACTACGGGGCACAAGTGTTCCTTTCGGCAATCGCAGCGCTTCAGGCGGATAACGACAAGTTTCACAACCTTTGACGATCCTTCACGTCATTCGGTTTTAGAATTTTTGCCCGTTGGAACAGGTTGCCCTCGCGATGCCAATACCAAGCTGATCGATCGGGCGCAGCAGGCCGCCTAATAGACCTCGCCTTGGCTATCCCGTTCCTTCAATTTCAATTTGAAGCATCCACCAAAACTGGCCCTGGGCGAAAGCCGTCAGCTGCCAGCATGATGTGTTGCAAGTTTAACGAGCTTGTAGGCGCTAGGACGCGCAAGCAAGGGACAATATTCCCGATTTCATGCACGAGGTCCCCAACCAGCTCGTCCACAGTGATTGAACTTGGCCAACTCAATTCATTGTATGGAGAACCGAGTTTGGCGTAGTGCTTGTCCCAAGCCCGGATTGTTTCCAAAACAAGCCTAAGTCTGCGCTGCATGTCGAAAAACGCTTCTTGAAAATTGACGCCTATTTCGATCAAATGACTGCTGTACACCGTTTGATCAGATTCGAATTTATCGATTGATGATGAAATTTCACCGAGACCTTCAATCACGTGACCCAGAGTTTTGCGGTCGCGAGCATGAAGGCAAACATCGGCCATGCTCGCTATAAGTTGCCCCAGCGAGCCATCAATGAATTTGAGAACTCGCTTTCTGGCCGTGTCCTCTTGGACCTCCCAAAGCCATAGACCCCCACCTACTGCAGCAACGATGCCAGCAAATGCGCCAATGAGACTCGCCAGCGCGTCTCCGGGCCTTTCTCCGCAAGTCAGGATCACCGCCGCACCAATTAAAAATCCACAAGCAGCAAAGACCATACGGGGACCGTTGCCCTTGCACCAAAGAATCACGCGTCGCCATGCGACCTTTCCGACCAGGAGTGCCACAGCTATGCCGATTAGAATACCGATCCATATCTGTGCGCGGGAGCCAAACACGGCGTAAAGAGTGCTCATTTGCCAGCCTTCTTTTTTGCGGGCGGACCACTTCGCACGCCCACTTTTCCGCCGATCGCATCAATATCGCGCTGCTGTTTATCCAGCCGATCGAGGATCTGTTGCAGCTCAGATTGCGGCACGTGCCTTCGCACAATTTCGTCTTCCGGTCGTGCAAACGACTGCTCTACGCGCCGCGTAATTTCCGCGTTCATCGACCTGCCAGATTCTTCGCAAGCGGCATCCAAAAGCTTGCGCAATGGTGGCTGCAACCGCAGGCCAAACGGAGGAATGTCGGATTTGAGGAGGAGGTCTTTTTTCATGGCTACATTCTGATTTCAAATTGTCTTGCTTTCCATAAATACAGTCTGTACTGTTTCAACTACAGTATGTAGTTATCAAGGGCGGCGAGATGAAAACCGCACACTAAATTCCTCCGTTCGGGCTGCGCTTGCCGCCTGACCTGAAGCAGTTCATCGCCGAGCAGTCCGACACTTACGGCAGCAGCCAGAATTCCGAAGTCGTGCGCGCCGTGCGTGAGCGCAAGCAGCGCGTCGAAGCGGAGGCCGCACATGGGCAGTAATCGCCAAGACGTGCTGTCGATGATCGTCGGCACCGAGCGCCTCGCCGCCAACGCGCTGCCGCGCGCGCTATCGGCGCACTTGTCGCAACGCATCCTGACCGGCGCGTATTGAAAACAATCTTGACGAAGCTTGCGGAAGAAAATCGCAAGCTGGTATTTGACGAAGCGGACGCGGTCTGTTTCATCCGTGACGCCTACGACAAACAAATCGGCTGCTATCTCGGCATCATCGACCGGACCGATATGGTCTTGGCAGATATTGCGGCCGGTAGAGCAGCAAACCAGGACGGCGCCGACGCAGCGTAACGCTCGGGCGAGGCGACCAAGGACGGTCGTTTGGGCCAGCAGGAATAGCGTCGTACTGCTGCAGAGCGCCGCCTAGCTAAATGGCGCATGAAGCGAAGCAGTCGGAGACTGCACACGCTATAGAGGGTGTGACAAAGATATGTATATACGCTAAGATCTTTATCTCGCATACGACGGAGCAAGTTGTATATACCAATAAAAGCACCATCTGTGTGAGGGAACCAAATGATTATAATTTCTGAAGAATGCCTTAGAAAGCTACAAGAAAAGCACAATGTGACGCGGCAAGAGGTAGAGCAGTGTTTCATGAATTTGCGAGGCTGGTTCCTTGAAGACAGTAGACTGCAACATCGCCGGACGCCGCCGACCCAATGGTTCATCGCCGAGACGAATAAGCGCAGGGCGCTGAAAATAGTTTTCCAGCAGATCGACGAGAACAATTTTCAATTGATATCGGCTTACGAGCCAAACGAGATAGAGTTGGCGATCTATGCCAAGCATGGGCTTGACTAAGCCCCAAAGAGGACATCACGACATGCAAGAAATCACAGCAAACGAAGATCCAGGCGCTGCATGGGATTCGGGAGCTCTAGGACGAGAAGAGGAGTTCGTGCAGCGAGTCAGCACTGAGCGGCAAGCCAGCATTGAGGCGAAACTCGCATTGCAGATGATTTCGATTCGCCTGCCGATTCAGCTTCTCAAACATCTGAAACTGATCGCTGACTTGAACGGCATCGGTTACCAGCCGTTGATTCGCGACGTATTGTCTCGATTCGCAAGGTCTGAGATCAATAACATCGTTTATCAGATGCAGAGCCAAGAAAAGCCCCAAGAGGTTTTGACGGAGAAGGAAAGCCCTGCCGCCAAATTTTTCCCTGAAAAAGTTTGCGCAACACGATAGTCCTTGCGCAATCATCAAAGTTAGCCCCGCCAAGTGCGGGGTTTTCTTTGCCCGAAATTCGAGGCCAAGCCCCCGTAGTACGGCTCCTTGCCGTAGCTACGCCAGAATCTCGATCGGGTCCAACAGATTCGATGGCTTTTTCAATCGCCCGAGTTTGAGTCACCGCAGACCGAGGTCTATCCCATATGGGGTTTTTGATGTCTTTGATCTGTAGGCGCAACTCGATGAGATCGACAAAGCCCACGGACTTCGTGGTTCGTCGCGCAGTGGTGCCGCCAATTACTTCGCCGGCTACACCGAAAAGCGCCCTACCAATCACGGCACGGCCAATGCTCGCGCCGCCGGACGTCGTGGATATGCTCTCTCCATCCTCATGCAGATCAACTCGCATGATGTCGCTGAAACACACCTGTCGAACGCTTGCGGTGCTTCCAATGCTGTAGAGAAAAACGGATTGCTTCGGCTCATCGATCACGATCGACTTCGTTCGCGTCGAGTTGAAAATCATGTCATCGCGTGTGTGTCCGTGACTGAGGTAGAGCGAGTCGCGGTTTTGTTTTTCGACCGCCATTCGCATGCTGTTGGCGATAGAATTTTTGACCAGCATCACCAAAACCATAAACGCAATTGCTGCTAAGCCGACTCGGCTCGACCAAATTCCGTAGGGATGCGGCAGAAAACAACCCAGAATACCCGCGATGCCGGCAATCGAAACTGGCAAAATGATTGGTATCAACTCAGGGTGTTTGAGCAGTTTCTGGAATGCCAATCTTCGCTTGGACGCTGGTGCTTTCACTGGTGGGCGAATCGTCGCGACCGCTTTGCTGTATATCACGCTGCACTTGGGGCATGTCTCAAGATTTACGCCGGCTGGATACCGATTTACAAATGCACATTTAACGCATGTGATCGGCGTCATTGCTCAATCCTCCCATGATCCAATCCGGCAAAGTCCAGACAGATATTCGTCATAGCGTCTCGGCATGTTGATAACAGCCTGCGCTTGCGCTTCGAGACTACGCTTCCGATTGTGTCGGATTTGACGGCGGCATCGCTGGAACCTTGGCGATTATTTTCCGGCTCGGCGCCAAGACGAACGGCTCTGGTCCGCGGATGCCTTCCATCGCCCTCGTGAACACGTAGGGAATGATGATCCAACAAAGTGCCACGGCTGCAGCGCCCGCCTGCTGAGGCGCGCTTATCCGGTCTACAGATTGGCGGATGTGCTGGGAATTCTCTCGGCGACTTCGGCGACCGATGGCACTACCGATCCATCCAAGCTGCGCCCGAGCGATCGAAACGCATGGTTTCAAAGCGAGCTGAAACGTCAGAGCGTCGAAATGAATGCTGGCAGGTTGCTTCCCGCTGCCGAGCACGAGGCCAGCGTGGCCGAGATCGTCAAGGCGCTGATTCAGTTTTTGGAAACACTGCCGGATCAACTGGAACGCGACTGCGCGTTAACGCCGGAAGCTGTCGATGGCATGCATACGGCGATCGATCAACAGCGCCAAGCTCTCTATGACCGCATCGTTACGGATGCCGCGGCGTAACTCAGGCGTGAAGTAAAATCGGGGCAGTAGCCAATGAGGATGCAGCCTATTCAAATTCCATCTCTGCCATAAACTGGAGCATGCGAGTTTCGAGACGATCACCTATATCTCGATGCGTTGTAGACAGTCTCGAGTTTTTGACGAATGCCCACTCCAAAGCAAAGATCGGAATACTGGCTACGGTTGCTTCTGCAATCATCGCCATGCGAAAGAAAACGCCTAAACATCGACTGTTCGCGTGAAGTTTTGATGTTGGCACGAGATCCGGCAGTCGTCTGTCGATGTGCGCAACAAGCCCCCTGTGGATGGATGCCGCATCGCGGCCAACAAACCTTGCGGCTTCCAGGTTGTCGACCTTAGACAGGTCGATCGCGACGATCGAAAAGGCGGATGGGATGAAGTCCAATGCGATGCGTCGCTTCCCTTGGCTAAGCCCCTCATTCAGATCCTTGACGACCATGTCCTTCGATTGTGGCCGCTTGCATTCGACGACAATCTTGTTCGCATCCAGAATCGCCGTTATGTCAGAAACTTTTGACAGATCCACAGCACAGCCCAATCGCTTTAGGTGAGCGGCCGTCGAGAGCTCGAACATCGTATTCCGAGATCTGCCCGAAGCACCGCCGTGCCTTTCTTCGATTCTTGTAATGGGTCCACCTCGAATTTCTTTTATTTTTTTCGTCAAGCCTTCTACAGGCCCATCCTTCAGTCCTCGATAAACGTGCAATATTTCCTTCACCTCGAATAAGTTTTCAAGGTGCCGGTCTTGCTCTGCCTTGAGTTGATCGAACTTCCCATCACGGTGATCAGCAACCAGCGTCGCGAGTAGCTTCCGGTATTTACCAAGGCGAGTTGGCGCAAGGTTAAATCCCATGCCGGCAATCCACGTCAAGGCTTCCTCAAACTCGTCGGAAAGTTCGGCAAATGTCTTCGTCTCATCGTTTGACTTCATTTTTCGGCCCAAGACTGGTTGTTATGGGATAGGAGCCGCGAGTGCATGAGTTGTCTCACTCCGAGGCATCGGTCTCGCGCCTTGATCAGATCGGCGATGTACGCATCAATCTCCGACTCGACCCAGCAAACGGTTCTCGATCCCTTAGTAGTGCAAGGCCTTTGGAAACGTACCGCGCGCCATTCCCTCATAGATGGAAGATTTGGCGAGACCGACACGGCGCTGAACCTCGGGCATGCGTAGAAGTGATTCGCTCATGTGTCGAATATCTCCAATCAATCGCCTGACGATGGCAAAAGTATCGCTATAAGTATCGCTGTAACCGAATTGCAGGCATAAAAAAAGGCCTTACACTGCTGTAAGGCCCTGATTTAATTGGCTCCCCGAGACGGACTCGAACCGCCGACCCAGTGATTAACAGTCACTTGCTCTACCGACTGAGCTATCGGGGAATAAAGGGGGGTGAAGCGAGCTGCGTATTCTGTTGTTCTTGAGCCGCTTCGTCAAGCCTTGCGCCGCTAAAAGTCGATGGGATTGTGGAATTCCATCGAACTTGCCGCCCCTCGATCGCCATTGTCGCGGTCAGATCAATCAATATTGTCGTCAATCGCTGCTGACGGAAGTTGTCGCAGGCAAGGTTTCAAATAGCGGCGCAAGCATCGGCGGCCTGGGTCGCGCTGGGCTTGCCGGTGCGCGGGCGACCGGCGTTGTTGACGATGATGGCGCTGGCAAGTGCGGCGCCGCGCGCATCGCAGAAACTGATCGTGAGGTTGG
>JANXUW010000150.1 GCA_025351985.1 Pseudolysobacter sp. | reverse complement strand
TTTTTTACTATTGGTGGCACCGTGCGCAACACGAGAGCGCATGGTTGTGGTCGCAACACAAACTTCATCATAGTGACCGTGCCATCAATATCAGCAGCACCTTGCGACATCATTGGCTTGAATCGCCTCTGCGGATTTTCTTCAATACCTTGCCCATGGGTTTGCTGTTTGATTTGAAGAATCCCGATATCGCCTGGCTTGCGGCGATTTTCGGTTATTGGCCATTTTTTATTCACATGAATTTGCGCCTCGGGCTCGGGCCTTTGTCGAGCGTGCTGGCCGGACCGCAATATCACCGCATACATCATTCGCTGGAATCACGGCATCACAACAAAAATTACGCGGCTTATGTGCCGGTGTGGGATATTGTTTTCAGAACAGCGTACCTGCCGCAACGCGGCGAATATCCAGCTACTGGTCTGGACAACGACGAGGATCGGCATCTCGGCAAGGCCCTAGTTCAACCTATGACCGATTGGTACCGCTGCTTGTGCGGCCGAGCCGCGAATGCGAAGCAGCGGGAGAGTTGATGCATGACTAGTGATCGCAGTCGCGTATTCGGACTGGATCTGATGCGCGCGGTAGCCGTGTCATGTGTGCTGTTTGCGCACGGTTTGGTGTTGGCGATTCCAACCTATCCGGCGTTGCTCGTCGCGTTCGTCATGTTCTCGGTGGTAGGCGTAGAGCTATTTTTTGTGCTCAGCGGATTTTTGATCGGGCAGCTGCTGTTTGCCGTGGTCGATTCCAGAACGACGCTCGTAGGTTTCTGGATGCGGCGCTGGTTTCGTACCTTGCCGAACTACTATCTTTTTCTGGGGATCAATTTTTTTCTCTACGGCTATCTGTTCGATATTTTTCCCGGTAGCTGGCGCTATAGCTGGTTCGGACAAGCCTTGCTCAGCCCATCGAGCAGTCGGTTTTTTTCGGAGGGCTGGAGCCTGGCCGTGGAGGAGTGGTTTTATCTGCTGATTCCGATGCTGATGTTGCTGCTGTTGCGCCTCACGCGCCGGTCCGGCGTGGTAATCCCGTGTTCGTGCGCGCTCATGATCGTCGCGTTGCCGATCATTCGAATTCTGTATATCGACGCTTACCATCCCGCATGGGATGCGGGCCTGCGCAAGATAACCCTGTTGCGCCTGGATGCGCTGATGTGGGGGGTGCTGCTCGCTTATGTAAAAGTGCGGCATGGCGATTTCTTCGATCGTCACATACGTCGATTTTTATCGGCTGGTTTGCTGTTGCTGGTTCCTGCGCTGCTCTATCTGCGTTTTATTGCGCCGGACATTTCTGCGAATGTCGCCATCGCCAGTGGTGCATCGGGGGTGATGGCCGCCTTGTTTTTCTCGGTGCTTCCGGCCGGATTTGCGTGTTGTTTACCCATGCTGGACAAGTTGCCGGCAGTAAAGAATGCCCGAGTTCATCGTGCTGTCACCCGGATCAGCGTGTGGTCATATTCGCTCTATCTGGTGCATTTGCCGCTGTTGTACACACTGCTGTTTTTCAGCGCCGAATACATCAAGACACGGCCCGTACTAATTGGTCTCGCCGCTGCCGGCTGGCTGGTGCTAGCTTTACTGACGGCCGCATTCAACTACCATTTTTTCGAAAAGCCGATGACCAATCTGCGCGAGCGCTGGTTCGTTTCGCACACTAGTGACCACCCGCCGTAGCCGCCGCTGGCCCGGCCTTGCTGGAAAACGGCGGCTTGGCCAGCCAGACGATCAAGGTCAGCGCGCCGAACACGCAGCCGAGCATGAAAAACAGTTCGTTGAACGAAATCTGGTAGCTTTGCTGCGTGATCATCTGATCGAGCACAAAACTCGCACGCACCGTGCTGCCTTGTCCCAATGTCGCGATCGCGGCTTGCGAGGTCGGATCGTACACGGTGATTTTTTCTGCCAGTTGGGCGTGATGGATGATTGCGCGGTGCTGCCACATGTAAGTGATCCACGACGCCGAGAAGCTCGCGCCGAGCGTGCGCAGGAAGGTGGCGAGTCCGCCGCCGCTGGCGATTTCGTTCGGTTGCAAATCAGACAGCAGAATCTGCAGGATCGGCATGAAGAACAGCGAAACGCCCAGACCCTGCAGCAACTGCACCAGGGCAACATGCTTGAAATCGACATCGAGGTTGAATCCTGCACGCAGCAAACACGTTGCGCCCATGATCGCAAACGCCATCATGCCGAGCGCGCGCAGATCGAATCGCCCGGCGTATTTGCCGACGAACGGCGTCAGCAGCACCGGCAGAATGCCGATCGGCGCGGTGGCGAATCCTGCCCACGTCGAGGTGTAGCCGAGATTGCGTTGCAACCATTGCGGCACGAGCAATCCGATACCGAAAAACGCGGCGTAGGCGAGCACGAGCACGAGCGTACCGGCGGCGAAGTTGCGATGGCGGAACAGGCGCAGGTCGACAATCGGATTCTTGTCGGTGAGTTCCCAGATCAGGAAAATCGCCAGTGAAATCGCCGCGATGATCGCCAGCGCGACGATGAACGTCGACTGGAACCAGTCTTCGTCGTTGCCCTTGTCGAGCAAAATCTGTAACGCGCCGACGCCGATGATCAAGGTGATCAGGCCGACATAATCCATCTTCGGCCGTTCGAGAAACACCGGGCGCCCGCGCATCTGGCTCGCGACCACGCTGCACGCAAAAATGCCGATCGGCACGTTGATGAAAAAGATCCACGGC
>JANXUW010000148.1 GCA_025351985.1 Pseudolysobacter sp. | reverse complement strand
CCGAGAATTTTCCCGCTAAAACAAAGGGGATCGCCACAGCATGTCATCGGCTCAATTCGCAAATTTCGTTTTATATCCACCTTTTTGACCAGTCAATTTACGCCTGAAGGCTCGACCTGACCGCGCTCAAATTGCTACAGTCGTCAGCCAAGATTTGATCGAAGGAATTGCCTTGCCAACGAATCCAGCGGCTTTCGAGCCGCGTATTTTTCTCACCAGACCGATCAGGCTGACGCTTTTTCTGATCCTGCTCGGGCTCATGCAAGGCGCGAGGGCGGAACGGCTGGAACCGCCGCTGGAGCTGCTGTTCAACCCGCTGAATGTGCTTGTGAGCGGCAAGGTCGACGAGATCAATCCGCAAGGCCGTATCGTGTTCGCACGGCAGGATGTGCTCAGCGCAAAGACCCGCCCGCCGGACCTGATCGATGTCAGGGTGCCGACGCAAACTCTCGCTGATGTGAAGGTCGGCGAAACTTACCTGCTGGCCTACAGCAGTTATGTGCGCGATCCGCGCAAGCCGGAAGCGCTGATCGGCAGCCCCCGGGGGCCGATGCTTATCGTCAGCGAAGGTCTCGAACCGGCGCTGTTCCGCGACACCGCCGAGGTGCGAAAACTGCTCAAACTCGGCAGCAGCGAGCACGGCCGCGAATCACGCAACAGTCTGGATTTGCTAATCACTGCGCTCAAAAGCGATGACCCGCAACTGCAGAATCTTGCGGCAGCACAAATCACGATGGAACCCGAGCTGCTGCAGCGAATCAAGCCAACCGACTTGCCTGCGATCAAGGCGCTGGTAGCAAATGATCACGCACACCCGGCGGCGCGCGCGATTTTGCTGGTCGCAGCGAATCGTCACCCGGAAAAGTTGGGACGCGAGTGGCCAGTCGAAATGGCGCGCTCCATCATTGCAATTACGCCTGTTGACTTAAATTTGACCAAGTCTTTAGACTTAGGCCAATTGGTGCTTTCTGCGTTCGATATCTTGGCCACGCAATCCAGCGATCTTCCGCTGGCAAGCGTTACGCGATGGATCGGCAGCGCGAATCCCGGAATAGCCGAACGAGCACTGCTGATTGTGCGCAAGCAGGCGCCTGATCAAGAACGCGCCGCGATTCAGCAAACACTCGACGATTCCGCACTGACACCGCTGACCCGCCAGTTTTTGCAAGACCACTTGCGTCGCCTGAATTTGACCGACGACAAAGTGCGTACTACTGCGACAGATTCGCAAAAACATTAGTCCACGCAGCATCCGTGTTTTAGTGGCAACGCCTTACTCACGTGCTGCAGAGTTCCCACAGCCGATCCAGTTATCTCGCAGAGGAAATCTATGTCCTTGAAAAAAACATGGCCGTTGATGCTGAGCATCTCGGCGTGGTTCGCGGTTACCTCGCAGGCTGCATTCGCCAGCACCGAGCAACCGAGCCGACCGCAACCGAAAATAGTCATGGATGCGCGCCACGATGTCTCCGCACCGATGCGCGACATCGCCAAGACGCTTCCAGTGGAGGCGCCGAAAGGCACCGACGACGAACCATTCCTGATTCCGAATCTGTTTCTGAAGCCACCCCGCAATCAGATCAACGGCACCGGTGCGTTGCTTGATCCGCAGAAAAGTCGCTCGATCCAGAAAGCGTTCACTGGTACGCCGGCGCCAGCGATCATCAAGAGTTTCGATGGCATCAACGAAACCAACAGCAATTGCGGCTGCGAGCCACCGGATACCGAGGGCGACGTCAGCGATGTGCAGTACATTCAGTGGGTGAATTCGGCGTGGGCGATTTACAACAAGTCCACCGGTGCGGTGATTCCGAATGGCCCCTCCAGCTACACCGCCGGTAATTCGTTCTGGGCCGGTTTCGGCGGTAATTGCCAGACGCATAACGACGGCGACCCGATCGTGATCTGGGATGCGATCGCACGACGCTGGGTGGCGAGCCAGTTCGTGGTTCCGAGTACGGCCGGCAGCAACGTCGGATCGGCGCAGTGTTTTGCGATTTCGACCAGCGAAGATCCGACCGGCAGTTATTATCGCTACGAATTCGATTCGCCCTACTTCGGCGATTATCCAAAGATCGGCATCTGGGCTGACGACAGCGGCACGCAGGATGCGTACTTGTTGACCACGCACCAGTTCGACGAAGCCAACGGCGAGGCGTTTGTCGCCGCCTCACTGGCGGCCGTGCAGCGCGACAACATGCTGCAGGGTTTGCCGGCGGCGATGGTGGCATTCGACAATTATCCGGATGCGGCCAACAACTACGGCATCCAGGCCTTGCACCTCAGCGGCTCCAGCAGGACCGCGGCATTTAGCTGCCCGGCGTTTGTGCATTTCGATTCCGCCAGCAGCAGTTATCGGTTCTGGGATCTGTGCCTGAACTGGACCTCGCCGGCCACCAGCGCACTGTCGGCGGTGCCGACCCAGCTCAAGGCCAATCAGCAGTTTCTGCCGGATTACGATGCTTCGATACAGCCGGGCACAGCAGCTGTGCTCGACAGCTTCGGTTCGAACATGATGTATCGCGCCACGGCACGCGCGTTTCCAGCCGGCGCGCCTGAGCGTGTATCGGTAGTAGTCAATCACACCGTCAAGGCCGATGCCAATCAGGGCGGCATCCGCTGGGTGCATTTCGGTTTGAACCCGGGACCGAGCGATCGCATTTTTGCCAATAATTTCGAAATCATCGGCGTGCCGCCGATTCCACTGATCGCACCCACCGCGTTGAGCAAGACGATCCTCGATCAAGGCGTCTACGCACCGGATACCGACACGCGCTGGCTCGGCAGTATCGCGATCGATGCGAACGACAATATCGGCGTGGGTTATTCGGTATCGAGCAGCACCACCAAACCGCAGGTTCGCACTACCGGTCGCATTTTGTCGGATCCTGCCGGAACGATGCGCGACGAGCAAAGCTGCGTCGTGGCGAACGGCGTGCATACCGGCACCAGCGGTCGCTGGGGAGACTATTCCACGATGAGTGTCGATCCGTCCGATCAGTGCACCTTCTGGTTCAGCACCGAATATTTCCCGATCAACTCCAGCAGTACCTGGTCGACACGCATCTGCAGCTTCAAGTTTGCGAATTGCGGCACCGCCGATTTTGCGCTGGTATCCGACACGCCGAGCCGCCTCGAAATCTGCAGCGCGACCGCCGCCAGCGATCCGAGTTATGCGTTGCGCGTCGGTGTGTTGAATGGTTACAACAGCGGTGTGACTTTGGCGGCGACCGGATTCCCTACGGGTGAAACGCCGACGTTCTCGCTGAATCCGTTGCCCTCCACGCCGCGCTCGTCGTTGCTGACTTTGGTTGGTGGAAAATCGTTGCCATCCGGCGAATACAGCGGCGTGGTTTCGGCGACCGATGCGGTGCCGAACAGCCGCTCGATCAACCTGCAACTCGGGGTATCGTCGAGCGTTCCGGCGCAGCCGACTCTGCTCACGCCGACCGATGGTGCGAGCGGCGTCAAGGTTGTGCAAAATCTCACGTGGTCGGCCACCGCGGGGGCGCTGCATTACAAAGTTGAAGTCGCCACCGATTCCGCATTCGGCAATATCATCGCCTCGGCCACGGTGGATGGCACCAACTGGTCGACTCCGCTGCTGCAAAACACGACGACCTATTACTGGCGTGTCACGCCGCTGAACTATTGCGGCACCGGCGCGGTTTCCAACACGGCAGCGTTCACCACCGGCGTGCCGGGAACCTGCCCGGTCGGCACCACCTTGACCAATGTCTACACCGAAGGCTGGGATAGCCATACGGCCGATGGCTGGACGCTTGATGGCAGCGGTGGCACCGGCACCAACAGCACGTGGACACTCACCGCCAGCCCGATCGCCGGAACCGGCTTTGCAGCGAACAGTTACGCTTTCTACATCAAGGACAATACCGTCACGAGTGACCGCGGCCTGATTTCACCAGCCATCGTTATTCCCTCAACTGGCGTACAAGCGGTGATCCTGTCCTATGACGTTTATCACGCGATGGAAGACGACGGCAGCGGCGGCTGTTACGACGGTTTGTATCTGCAGGCCAAGGCCAGTCCGGCCAGCGTGTTCGGTTACCTCGGGCCGGAACGCATGCTGACCGATCCTTACACGGGTTTGTCCGACTACAGCACAACCACGCAAGAGTGGTGCACGGTGTCAGCTGGCACGCAGCCGAAGCACTCGATCGTGGACATGGACAGTTTTGCCGGGCAAACCGTGCAACTGCGTTTTGATGCCAATAGCGATAGCGGTGCCGCCGCAGCGGCGCCGAATGGCGTGGCAGTCGACAATGTCAAAATCGACGTCTGTCAGTAAGACGTTGTTCTGACCGGCCTGGCACAAGGCCGAGCTATACCCGACCACCGCCTCCCTCCAGGCGGTGGTTTTTTTTGCGTCATGCATGCGCCGTGGACGCCAATTTCACCGCCGGAAAGCTATATATCTTTCCATCCGCAACAAGCGATATAATCACCGCCGCTTGCCGAAGGGTAGCCAGAATTTCTTTCCGCCTTCCTTGAGGGGCGCTGCGACGGAGCCGATTTTTTGCCTCCGCCACGCTCAGGGACAGGTCAGCAACAAGCGCGTCATATGCGAGTCCCTCGCAAGAGCCTGCACATCCCTGTGCGGACTTTTTAACTTTGGAGTTTTCACCATGAACGCCGTCGTCAAACTCAATAATCAGGATTACAAAGTCGCCGATCTCAGTCTCGCCGACTGGGGCCGCAAGGAAATCGAAATCGCCGAGCACGAAATGCCCGGGCTGATGTCGATCCGCAAGAAATACGCACCGCTGCAACCGCTCAAGGGCGTGCGTGTGACGGGTTCGCTGCATATGACCATCCAGACCGCCGTGCTGATCGAGACGCTGGTCGATCTCGGCGCCTCAGTGCGCTGGGCTTCGTGCAATATCTTCTCGACCCAGGATCACGCTGCCGCTGCCATCGCCAAAACCGGCGTGCCGGTGTTTGCGTGGAAGGGCGAGTCGCTCGAAGAGTATTGGGATTGCACGCTTGATGCGATCACCCACAACGGCAACCAGGGCCCCGAACTCGTGGTCGACGATGGCGGTGACGTGACCTTGTTCATCCACAAGGGTTTCGAGATGGAGAACGGCGACAACTGGGCGCAGACCCCGTCGTCGAATCACGAAGAACAGGTGATCAAGAATTTGCTCAAACGCGTCGGCAAAGAGCGCCCGGGATTCTTCACCAATGTCGTGAAAGCCTGGCGCGGTGTGTCGGAAGAAACCACCACCGGCGTGCATCGCCTGTACCAGATGGTCGAGCAGGGCAAGTTGCTGATCCCGGCGATCAACGTCAACGACTCGGTGACGAAGTCGAAGTTCGACAATCTGTACGGTTGCCGCGAATCACTAGCCGATGGCCTCAAGCGCGCGATGGACGTGATGCTGGCCGGCAAGCTTGCCGTGGTCTGCGGTTACGGCGATGTCGGCAAGG
>JANXUW010000219.1 GCA_025351985.1 Pseudolysobacter sp. | reverse complement strand
ATCAAATGGGATCCAAAATATCTCACGGCAGCCGGATTGCAGTCACTGATTACTGCTAATGCGGCAAACGGTGAAATCGACGTACTGAACAACAACACCAAACCTCCGTACAGCGATCAATTCAGCCTCGGCGTCAAGCAGGTATGGGGCGACTGGGTGGATTCGCTCACCTTGAGCCGCGTACTGAGCTACAACCAGTTCACGTGGTTGTGGAATCGTGAAACCGTACCAGGCTTCGTGATTGATACGCCACCGGGTAGCCCGTTTGGCGTTGTGCTGCACAACGGCTACAAGAAATACCAGGCAAGCAGCGTGCTGGTCGGCCTGAGCAAACCCTACACCAAGGAGTCCAACTGGGGTTTCGGGCTGGCGTACACCTATACCCAAGCCAAGAAATCCGGTGGCGATGCCTATTCGCTCGATTATGTCGATCCGTCCGGTTATCCGTATGATAAAACCGGTGAGAAACATCATCTAGTGTTGAATGGTACGGTCGGTCTACCGTGGGACCTGCAATTAAGCAGCATCGTCACTTTAGGTTCGGGGTTGCCGAAAAATGCAAACAGGGGAATATATGCAACCTGCGATTATAATTGTGGCGAGCTGCTTGGATATTACTATCCTCAGAAATATTCTTTCATCATTCCGAATTTCTGGGCATATCGTCGCGTCGATCTTTCGCTCGGCAAGACCTTCGATCTTTCTCACAACATGACGTTCCAGTTACGTCTGGATGTGCAGAATTTGTTCAACTACAAGAATTTCGACGGGATAGACGAAAATCTTTCCGATGCCAATTTCGGCCAGCCCAACTCGACGCTGCTTGACCAGCGTCTGGTGAAAGTCGTTGGTCGTTTCGCTTTCTAAGCGCCACGTGCCCGGTTCTGTCGCGCTGATAGTGGCGGCGCGGCACAGTCGGCAGCTCCAGCGTTGCGAGCTTGGAAAACAGGGTGACTCTCCAGCATCCTGACTTGCATCCGGCCGCCCGCCGAGTTCCGGCGGCCGGATTTTTTCGTTCCAGATGGAATCAAAGTCTCGATCATGCATTTCCCGCGAAAAATTTCCGCTCATCTATCGATTTGTTTATCGGTTTTTGTCTTCGCCAGCTGTCTGGGTAGCGCCCTCGCCCGTGACGCTGTACCAACGTTACCAGCCTCGGCCACTCAGACCGCTCGGCCCGCGCTCGATCCGTTTTTCGACGATCTCGAACTACGCACGTTCCAGTTTTTCTGGGATACCGCCAATCCCGAAAATGGCCTCGTTCCGGACAAGGCTCCCGCGAATTCTGCATCCAGTATTGCCGCCGTCGGTTTTGGCCTTACCGCTTATCCGATCGGCGTCGAGCGCGGTTACATCACACGCGATCAGGCGCGCCAACGCGTATTGACTACACTGCGATTTTTTCGTTACGCGCCGCAAGGTGAGCAAGCCGAAGGTGTGACCGGCTATCACGGATTTTTTTATCATTTCCTCGACATGAAAACCGGCTTGCGCACCGATCGGTCCGAGTTGTCGACGATCGATACCGCATTGCTGCTCGGCGGCATGCTGTTCTGCCAATCGTATTTCGATGGCGCTGATCTGCAGGAAACCGAAATCCGTACGTTGGTTGATACCATCTATCGTCGCGTCGATTGGCGTTGGGCGGCGACTCGCCCGCCCACGATCGTGCTCGGCTGGTCGCCCGAGCAAGGATTTATTCCGTACGATTGGGTCGGCTACAACGAAGGCATGCTGATCTACCTGCTCGCCCTCGCCTCGCCCACGCATGGGCTGGAGCTGGATTCGTGGAATGCATGGACCGGCACCTACGATCTCAATTGGGGCATTTCGTACGGTCAGGAATTCCTGAATTTTCCACCGTTGTTCGGCCATCAATACAGCCATGTCTGGATCGATTTTCGCGATATCCAGGATGCCTACATGCGCGGCCGCGGCATCGACTATTTTGAAAACAGCCGGCGTGCCACGATCGCGCAGCGCAACTACGCGATCGACAACCCGCAGAAGTTCACGGGTTACGGCAAGAATATCTGGGGGCTCACCGCCAGCGACGGCCCCGTCGATACGTTCAAGGTCGTGCTGCTGCGCCAACGCCATTTTCTCGGTTATTCGGCGCGTGGTGTCGGCGGTATCCATATTCCCGACGACGGCACGATTGCGCCGACCGCGGCGCTCGCCTCATTGCCATTTGCGCCGGAGATCGTGATCCCCGCCGCGCACGAAATGTTCAAACGCTACGGCGCGCAAATCTACTCGAAATACGGATTCATCGACGCGTTTAATCCCAGTTTCGATTTCGACTACACCACCATGCAACTGCGCAGCGGTAAAGTGGTGCGCGGTGTCGGCTGGGTCGACAGCGATTATCTCGGCATCGACCAAGGACCTATTTTGGCGATGATCGAAAATTATCGCAGCGACCTCATCTGGCGCTACATGCGCAAGAATGCTTATCTGCGACGCGGCCTGGAGCACGCCGGATTCAGCGGTGGCTGGCTCGGGCCGGCTGCGGCAATCAAACAATCGAATGCCGATGCGAATACGACCGAAAAAGCCAATTAGCGTGTGTCGCAGCTCACCATGGCGATATATTTCGGTTGCGCTGATTTTGGCTAGTGTGCTGCTGACGTCTTGCCAATCGCAGCAGCCGCAGCAAGAGGTCATCAAGTTCTGGACGATCGGCGCGGAAGGTGATGCCGTCATAAAACTGCTGCCCGAATTCGAGCGCAAGCATCCCGGTGTGCATGTCGATGTGCAGCAGATTCCACTCACCGCCGCGCTGGAAAAATTGCTGACCGGCGTGGCCGGCAATGCCACGCCGGACATCAGCCAACTCGGCAACACCTGGCTGCCGGAGCTGGTGATGTTGCACGCGCTGGAACCGCTCGATGCACGGATAACCGCATCGAATCAGGTCAAGCGCGACGACTATTTCAGCGGCATCTGGGATACCAATGTCATCGATGCACAGGTCTACGGCGTGCCGTGGTATGTCGATACACGATTGCTGTTTTATCGACGCGATCTGCTCGCGCAAGCTGGCATCAATACGCCGCCGCAGAACTGGCAGGAATGGCGTGCGAGCCTGATCGCGATCAAGGCGTTGGTCGGGCCGCAACGTTATTCGATCCTGTTGCCGCTCAACGAATTCGAGCCGCTGCTGGCGCTCGCGATCCAGCAGAACGAACCGCTGCTGCGCGATGGCGATCGCTATGGCAATTTCCGCAGCGCAGGGTTCAAGCGCGCGTTGGGTTTTTATGTCGAGATGTTCCAGAACACGTGGGCGCCGACGATGACCAATACCCAGATCGCGAACGTCTGGAACGAGTTCGGTCGCGGCTTTTATTCGTATTACATTTCCGGCCCGTGGAACATCGGTGAGTTCCAACGGCGCCTGCCACCCGAGCAACAAAAAAGCTGGATGACCGCGCCGTTGCCTGGCCCGAATGGCCCGGGCGCCGGACTCGCCGGCGGTTCCAGCCTCGTGATATTCCAGCATTCGAAACACAAGGAACTGGCCTGGCAGCTGATCGAGTTTCTCTCCGATCCGGCCATCCAGTTGCGCTTCCATACCAACACCGGCGATCTGCCGCCACGTCGTTCGACCTGGACCGATCCGGGTTTGAATAGCGATGAATACGCGCACGCATTTCGCGATCAACTCGAACGTCTCAAGCCAACACCCAAGGTGCCGGAATGGGAAAGTATCGCCCAGCAAATTCGCCTAGTCGCCGAGCGCGCGGTGCATGGCGATTTGACGGTCGATCAGGCCGCGGAATTGCTCGATCGACACACCGATGAAATTCTCGAAAAGCGTCGCTGGATTCTCGATCGCGGAGTCAAGCCATGAAAGTCGAACGCGCCGCCTGGTGTTTTGTCGCGCCGGCATTGCTCGTGATTGGCGTGTTTTTTT
>JANXUW010000105.1 GCA_025351985.1 Pseudolysobacter sp. | reverse complement strand
CGGCTTCGACGGTGATGCTGCTGTCGATCACATACTGCTGACCGGTCAGGCTGATTTCCGCGAGCGTCTTGCGCAACTTGCCCTGGATCATCTTTTCGAGAATATCGGCCGGCTTGCCCGAATCCTTGATCTGCTCCAGCGCGATTTCCTTTTCCTTGGCGACGATGTCGGCAGGCACGTGATCCGGCGAAATGTACGGCGGATTCATTGCTGCGACATGCATCGCGATACCGCGCGCAAGTTCGGCGCTGCCGCCCTTGAGTTCGATCAGCACACCGATGCGCCCGCCATGCACGTAGGCACCAACGGTGTTGTTGCTATCCACGCGCACCATGCGGCGAATCTGCACGTTCTCGCCAACCTTGGCGACCAGCGTCTGGCGCGCCACTTCGACGGTGACGCCGGTGCCGGCATCGGCGCTCTTCAGCGCTTCGACATCGGCTGCGCCAGAGGACAAAGCCTGCTTGGCGACCAGCGCGGTGAAGGCGAGGAAGTTCTCGTCCTTGGCGACGAAGTCGGTTTCGGAGTTGATCTCGACCAGCACCGCTTTACCGCCGTCCTGCGCCAGCGCAACGCGACCTTCGGCGGCGATACGGCCGGCTTTCTTGTCGGCCTTGGCCAGGCCTTGCTTGCGCAGCCACTCGATCGACGCGTCGACATTACCGGCGTTTTCGGTGAGCGCTTTCTTGCATTCCATCATGCCGGCGCCGGAACGCTCGCGCAGTTCCTTGACCATGCTTGCATTGATTTCCATGGGAACCTCTATCGTGAAGTGTTGAGCGCGCCATTGCGGCGACGCGTGAAATAGTTTGCAGCGTGTTGACGGCAGCTATATGGCAGCCATGTAATCTGTTTTAAAGCCCGGCCGTTTCCAAGCCGGTGCTTTTAAAAACCGCCCTATTCAAAAGCTGCAGCGGATCGACTCCGCTGCAGCCCACGCAACCGATTTACTCGGCCGCAGGCGCATCGCTGGCAGGTGCGGTAGCAGCGGGTGCTGCCGCTTCAGCCGTCGGCGCCGCAGCGGCGGGACGTGCCGGCGCATCGCTGCGCTCAGGACGCTTGCCCGCTGTTGCCGCCGGGTGACGCGGCGCCGGTTTCTTGCCAGCCGGCGGGCGCTTGTTGTTCGGCGCCGGACGTTTGTTGCGATCGTCGGCCTGCTTGCGCACCGGATTGCCTTCGGCGTCGAGTTCAACGAACTCGTCCTTGGCCGAGCTGACGATAATCGGCGCGGCAGCCTTGCCTTCAAGCACGGCGTCGGCAGCGGCGCGAGCATACAACTGCACGGCGCGGATCGCATCGTCGTTGCCCGGAATCGCGTAATCGATGCCCTTCGGATCGTAGTTGGTATCGACCACGGCGATGATCGGAATGCCGAGCTTCTGCGCTTCGAGGATGGCGATGTTCTCGTGGCCGATATCGATCACGAACAACGCATCCGGCAAGCCGTTCATGTTCTTGATGCCGCCGAGCGACTTGTCGAGTTTTTCCTGCTCGCGCGAAAGCGTCAGGATTTCATGCTTGACGCGCTTCTGCAGGCTGCCGTCGCTGGCCATTGCCTCAAGTTCCTTGAGGCGGGCGATCGACTGCTTGACGGTGCGGAAGTTGGTCAGCATGCCGCCGAGCCAGCGGTGCGACACATACGGCATGCCACAACGTGCGGCTTCTTCCTTGATGGTGTCGCGCGCCGAACGCTTGGTGCCGACGAACAGGATGTTGCCGCGCTTCTGCGCCATGCCCGACAGGAAATTCATCGCGTCGTTGAACAGCGGCAGGGTTTTTTCGAGATTGATGATGTGGATCTTGCCGCGTGCGCCGAAGATGTACGGCGCCATGCGCGGATTCCAGTAACGCGTTTGATGGCCGAAGTGAACGCCGGCTTCAAGCATCTGGCGCATGGTGGTCTGTGGCATGGTAAAACTCCAAGCATATGGACGGCCGCCGGTTTTGGGGCGGGTGACGTCCGGGGTTGAGCCTCCACGTATCCGCTGTGTCCGACCGCGCTGCTCTGTTAAAGTAGCGCGGCACCCCGGTGCACGGTGACGATACGTGTGCGGATTTGCGCAAATGCGCGTCGTAACGGGTTCCGCCATAGGCGTTGCCGATACTTTTGTTTACACGACTGCGGCCTTACATAGCAGGCGAATAAATCCGTACAATTCTAACCTGCGCCGCCCGCGCCAGACAAGTAGCGCCGCAAATGCGCGCCAAATCCGGAGATTCCATGCCCGTCACCATCAAAACCCCCGAGCAGATCGCCAAGATGCGCGTTGCCGGCAAACTCGCCGCCGAAGTGCTCGAAGTCGTGCGCCCGCACGTCAAGCCCGGCATCACCACCGAAGAACTCGACCGCATCTGTCACGATCACATCGTCAATGTGCAGAAAGCCATTCCGGCCAACGTCGGTTACAAAGGTTTTCCGAAAACCCTGTGCACGTCGGTCAACAACGTGATCTGCCACGGCATTCCGAATCCGGCCAAGGTGCTCAAGGACGGCGACATCGTCAATATCGACGTGACCGTGATCAAGGATGGATTCCACGGCGATACCAGCCGCATGTTTTTCGCGGGTGAACCCTCGGTGCTGGCCAAGCGTTTGGTAGATGTCACGTTCGAATCGATGATGCGCGGTATCGAGCAGGTGATGCCCGGCGCCACGCTTGGCGATATCGGTCACGCGATCCAGCGGTTTGTCGAAGCAGAACGGTTTTCGGTAGTGCGCGAATATTGCGGTCAC
>JANXUW010000068.1 GCA_025351985.1 Pseudolysobacter sp. | reverse complement strand
AACCCGTTTTCCGTCCACAGCCAGCTCGTTGGCACGATGCTGAGCAACAGGCGCATGAAGACGTTGCGCAGATACCAACTGCTCGTCAGGGCGAAATTCTGCAGCAGACCCGAGAACGTGATCGCCCAGCCCAGCAGCATCAGCGGCAGGATCGCCCAAGCAATCGGACGGCTGCGCGCGAAGCTTGAACACAACAGCAGCCAACCGTAACTCGGCAGGGCCCACAGCGCGCTGATCGGCAGCAGCACCAACATTTTCGTCCATACCGTGAGCGGCGATGCGGCGTGCCAGATCAAGGTCATCGGATTCACGTTGTGCAGCAGCATGAACACGCTGAGGATCAATAGAAAAACGAGCTGCATGAGGATGGTGATCGCAAATGCTATGAGTGGCGCGGTGATCGCCGCAGTAAACAGTTTCGACGCGACCGTACCGACATCCGAGATCGGCAGCGACTTCCAGAACAGCACACTGCGATCCTTGCGATCGTCGTACAGTGCGCCGAGCAGATAGAAGAACACGACGAAGAACAGCACGATCTGCGGGAACAGCGAGAGCGACAACAATGCGGTATCGAGCGCGGCGCTGACGACCGACATCTGCTCCTGCGACAAGCTCGTGCTCAGCGCACTCAACGATACGCCGACCGTGACGGTCGCATGCATCTTGTCCTGCAAAACCTCACCGACGATGACCGCACTTGCGATCACCAGCAGCACGATACCCGCAGTCCACACCTGCGCCCAGAAAAATCCGCCGCGGTGTTCCCAGTATTCGCGTTTCAACAGCCAGCCGAAGGTCTTCATGCGTAAGCTCCTTTCATCGTGGCAACAAACAGGTCAGCGATATTCGGCGTATGCACTTCACCGAGCGTGGCGAGTTGCGCTCGATCCACGCCGTCGAACAGGAAAACCGATTTGCCGAAAATCTGCCGTTCGTCGAGCGGCTTGAGCGCGCGTGCCGCATCCGCTTTGTCGGCGCTGACCATCACCTCGGTGTAACGCTCACCGAGTGTTTCCATCGTGGTATTGAGCACGATCTTGCCATCGCGGATAAAAATCAGATCAGTCAGGATGTGCTGGATTTCCTCGACCTGATGGGTGGTGATGATGATGGTTTTTTCCGCATCGAAATAGTCGTTGAGCAGGCTCTGGTAGAACTCCTTGCGATACAGAATATCCAGGCCGAGCGTGGGTTCATCGAGCACCAGCAGCTTGGCGTCGATCGACATCACCAATGCCAGATGCAATTGCACGATCATGCCTTTCGACAACTCGCGTACCCGCATCGTCGGCTTGAGTTTGGTGCGGGCGAGAAACGCTTCGCACTTCGCACGCGAGAAACGCGGATGAATGCCCTCGACAAAATCGACCGCCTCGCCGACACGCAACCAGCGCGGCAGCACCGCTACGTCGGCGATAAAGCACACGTCGTGCATGAGCTGGAAGCGCTGTTTGCGCGGGTCGAGGCCGAGCACGGACAACTCGCCATCGAATTCGCTCAAACCCAGGATGGCTTTCAACGCGGTGGTCTTGCCCGCGCCGTTCGGGCCGATCAGGCCGATGATGCGACCCGGCTCGATGGTCAGGTCGACGTGATCCAACGCGACGGTGGTGCCGTAGCGTTTGCTCAGGTCGCGTGCTTGTATGACGGCATTCATGCAGATTCTCCGTTTTTTTCCGCGTGCGATAATAAAGTCTTGAGGTCGATGCCCATGCGTTTCAGGCGCGCGTAAAGCGGCGGCCATTCTTGCTGCAGGAATTGTTCGCGTTCCGATGTCAGCAGCGCAGCGTGTGCGCCGTCGCTCACATACATGCCGAGTCCGCGACGTTTTTCCACGAGTTGCTCGTCGACCAGTTCCTGATACGCCTTGGAAACGGTCAGCGGGTTGATCTGGAAATCTGCCGCCACCTGGCGTACCGAGGGCAGGGCGTCACCTTGTTTCAATACGCCATCCAGAATCATCGCCACGACGCGATCGCGCAGTTGACGGTAGATCGGGATGTTGTCGCTCCAGGTTATGCTCATGATCAATCCTTGCGCACATGGGGCAGCAATTTGCCGAAGCTGTAGTACGGAACGCTCAGGCGCAGATGCGGCAGGGTCGGCATGTTCGCCACCACGTTATCGATGGGTTCGAGGTCCAGCGCCGTGCCGCTGTTGCTGCCGGTTTCGGCGTAGGCAGCGAGTGTATCGGCGTCGGGGCGCACCGTGATAGATGGCAGCAGGACGGTCGGCAGTGCCGCCTTGGGCGCGCTGGTGGCTGCCGTGGTTACATGGTTTGGGCCAGAATGCACGGCATAGGCCCAGACCAATGCATCCAGACCGAACAGTGCCAGTGCCAGCCAGAGTCGAAGTGCGATACGTGTGTTCATGGTGTTCTCCGTCGCTGAAAGTTGCTTGGTGTGTTAGTTAACTATAACACCATATCTGCAGCTGTCAAGCACGAACCGCAAAAATTTTTATCGCGATGCGTATTTGCCTTCGATGAAAGGATTTCGCCCTTGCTCATGTCTGTATGGATCGCCCTTACCTCAACTGGAGATAGCCCCATGTCTGTCAAAACGCTACTGGCGCTGACGATCGCATTTGCTTCCACCTCTGCGCTGGCTTGCAGCGATCTGCTGAATACCGATTTCCGCCCGCTGGCTGGCAAGGAAAAAGTGAACCTGTGCAAGGAATACGGCGGCAAGGTGCTGCTGGTGGTGAATACCGCGAGCAAGTGCGGGTTCACACCGCAATACGATGCGCTGGAAGCATTGCACGCCAAATATTCGTCGCAGGGATTTGCCGTGGTCGGATTTCCGTCCAACGATTTCATGAATCAGGAACCCGGTACCGAAGCCGAGATCAAGGATTTCTGCACGCTCACTTATGGCGTGAAGTTTCCGATGTTCGAAAAAGTGCACGTCAAGCAAGGTGAGGCGAATCCGTTCTACGACAAACTCGCCGCCGCGGTCGGTGGGCATTACCCAAGCTGGAATTTCTACAAATATCTGATTGATCGCAACGGCAACGTGGTTGCTGATTTCACCAGCAAGGTGACGCCGAACGATCCCAAGCTCGTTGGCGAAATCGAAAAGTTGATTGCGGCGAAACCGGATGCACAGGCTGCACCTGGCAAGTCGGCAGGCGCACCGAACTGATCTTTCTATCTGCCCCGTGCGTCAGGCGCGGGGCAGTGAAATCACAGCCGTTGCTTGATCTTGCGTATCATCCAGCCAAGCACCGGCACATGCTGGAATAGTCCGTCCGCGGCATTCCAGAAATCCTGATGGAAAACCACGCGACCTTCGGCATCAAAACGAATCTGGCTGATACCGATGCTCTCGGTATCCTGGCCGCGCGCAAAACGCTTGAAGCGAATGCGCATGCGCCAGCGAAAATAATAATCGCCGTGACCATTGCTGATCACATCGTCGACTTCGACTATGCATAGTTCGGTCGCAGCAGCGCTGTCCTGCAGATAATGACGCAGGCTCGTCCGATCGTGCAAGGTCTTGAGCGTATCGTTGAAATACAGGTGCTCGGCGTACGTGTGATCGAGCAGATCGTCGATCTTGCTCGGCGAAAAATCCGCGAAGAATTGCTTGAATCGCGCGATTGCGGCTAGCTCTTCATTCGAGCCGGGAACCAGCGTCCGGCCTTCGGCATTTTTTGATTGATTCAGTGCGTCAATGTATTCCATGCCAGCCTCGCTGATCGAGGCGGAAGAATAATCGAAGTGTCTGTCAGCGCGCGGTGAACGCGTGACGGCGATTCAACAAAGCGCGACCCGAAGATCAAGCGCTTTCGGCT
>JANXUW010000066.1 GCA_025351985.1 Pseudolysobacter sp. | reverse complement strand
ACGAGACCCTGCTGATCCAGTCCGGCAAGCCGGTCGGCGTGTTCAAGACGCACAAGGACGCGCCGCGCGTGCTGCTCGCGAACTCGAACCTCGTCCCACACTGGGCCACTTGGGAACACTTCAACGAGCTCGATAAAAAGGGTCTCATGATGTACGGCCAGATGACCGCTGGCTCGTGGATCTACATCGGTTCGCAGGGCATCGTGCAGGGCACGTACGAAACGTTTGTCGAGATGGGCAGGCAGCATTACGGCGGTTCGCTGAAAGGCAAGTGGATACTCACCGCCGGCCTCGGCGGCATGGGCGGCGCGCAGCCGCTGGCGGCGAGCCTGGCCGGCGCGAGTTCGCTGAATATCGAATGCCAGCAGAGCCGCATCGACATGCGCTTGCGCACGCGTTACGTGGACGAGCAGGCGACCGATCTCGATGACGCGCTCGCTCGCATCGCGAAATACACGAAATCCGGCGAAGCGAAATCGATCGCGTTGCTCGGCAACGCCGCGGAAATTCTGCCCGAGCTCGTCAAGCGCGGCGTGCGCCCGGATGCGGTGACCGATCAAACCTCCGCGCACGATCCAGTCAACGGTTATCTGCCGATCGGCTGGTCGATGCAACGCTGGGAAACCGAGCGCAAATCTAATCCCGATGCGGTGCGCGACGCGGCCAAACAATCGATGCGCGTACACGTCGATGCGATGCTCGCGTTTCATGCGATGGGCGTGCCGACCTTCGACTACGGCAACAACATCCGCCAGATGGCGAAGGATGTCGGCTGCGCCCGCGCGTTCGATTTTCCGGGCTTCGTGCCGGCGTATGTGCGGCCGCTGTTTTGTCGCGGTATCGGCCCTTTCCGCTGGGTCGCGCTGTCGGGCGATCCGGAAGATATCTACAAGACCGATGCGAAAGTGAAGGAGCTCATTCCAGATGACACGCACCTGCACAACTGGCTCGACATGGCGCGCGAGCGCATCAGCTTCCAGGGCTTGCCCGCGCGCATCTGCTGGGTCGGACTCGGTCAGCGCCACAAGCTCGCGCTCGCGTTCAACGAGATGGTGCGCAATGGCGAACTCAAGGCGCCCATCGTGATCGGTCGCGATCATCTCGACTCCGGTTCGGTGGCGTCACCGAATCGCGAAACCGAAGCGATGAAGGACGGCAGCGACGCCGTATCCGACTGGCCGCTGCTGAACGCGATGCTCAACGTCGCCGGCGGCGCGACGTGGGTGTCGTTACATCACGGTGGCGGCGTCGGCATGGGTTACTCGCAGCACTCCGGCGTAGTCATCGTCTGCGATGGCAGCGAAGCCGCCGACAAGCGCCTGGCGCGCGTGCTGTGGAACGATCCCGGCACCGGCGTGATGCGGCATGCGGATGCGGGGTATGCGGATGCGGTAGCTTGCGCGAAAGAGCAGGGGTTGAAGTTGCCGATGGTGTGATATGCACGTACGGCAATGCCGTAGGATGCGATGACGTGGAAATGGAGTCTGCAATGTGTGAGTTCGTCGAAAACGGAAAATATTCCGGCGCACATTCTGAAAATGTTGAAAGAGGAGTTTGTCGATGACGAAGTTGACTGAGGCACAACTCATCGCGCGCGATCGCAAGCGCAACATCGGCGAAGAATTATTGCAAGCCGTTCGCGAGATAAAAGCGGAGAAGATGGGCCGAGTGTTCCGTATCGAGATCACCTAGGCGATGGACGCCAGGCTCAAGCTCGGCCTGTCGCAGGCCAAGTTTGCGGAAATGCTGGGTGTTTCAACACGTACATTGCAGGATTGGGAACAAGGCCGACGCGAGCCGAGTGGCGCGGCGAGGGCGTTGCTGGAGGTTGCGGCGGCTTCGCCGAAAGTTGTGCGCAAAGCGCTTGCTGCTTAGGCATGGGGTATCGCAACACGCACACGTCGCTCGTTGCGAGGCCACGGTGAAGCACGGGGTGAGCGCGCGGACGCCGCCGGTTGAAGCGCAGAGTACGATGTGCCATATTTGGTGCCAAATAAGGAGACGAATATGGAATCCATCCTCGCCAGTACAAGTGTCAGCATCACCGAACTCAAACGCAATCCCAGCGCGGTGATCGAGGCGGCTGATGGCGAATCGGTCGCCGTGCTCGTGCATAACAAGCCGAGTGCCTACCTCGTGCCTGCGGAAACCTACACGCGCCTGCTCGATCGGCTCGATGATCTGGAACTGGCCGAACTGGTGCGCGCTCG
>JANXUW010000042.1 GCA_025351985.1 Pseudolysobacter sp. | reverse complement strand
ACAGGATTGCACCGAGAATCAGCGATCGTTTGCGCCCGAGCGAAGCGGACATCCACGCCGCCGCGGCAGCACCGACGGCGGCGCCGAACATCATTGCGCTCACGATCCATTCGATCATGTGATCGGAGAACTGGAACTCTTTCTGGATGAATTGGGTGGCGCCGGAAATCACGCCGATATCCAACCCGAACATGAGGCCGGCCAGCGCCGCGAGCACGCAGGTAAACACCGCGGTAGCTTTCGGCTGGGCGGGTAGCACTGAAGCGATGGCGCTCATGAATCTGTCTCCGGAATCGGTCGGGTTCGTTGGCAAAAAATAGCGCGCGCGGGTGAAAAACTCTTCATGCCGATTTAGAAATAAGCGAACCCAGACGTTGCAGGCGCGGCGCCACGATCGGCACCGTCAGCATCGTGCTGAGCACGGCCATCAGCAGCAATGCAGTGAAGGATTCGTTCGTGATCAAGCCTTTGTCGAGCAGGATATTGACGAAGATGATCATGATCAGCGCCTTGGTTTGCAGCAGCCAGCCGATGATCGAACTTTCCGCGCGCGGCCAGCCGAGCAGGCGTCCCGCTATGCGTGTGCCGATGAGTTTTCCCGCGACCGATGCCACCAGCAAAACCGCCGCCGCAATCAGCACCGCGCTGCCACCCATCGCCCAGTTCGTGCGCAATCCGGTCGACAGGAAAAACACCGGCATGAACACCAGCAACACGTGCTGACGCAATTTATCCATGTCGTTCTGGTCGAACCATTCCGCGTCCATGATCGTACCCGCGAGAAACGCGCCGACCATGAAATGCAGACCCGACCAATCCGCACTCCACGCGCACAACACCAGCCAGATCAGCGCGACATACCAGCGATCTTTTTCAGCGAGCCGGCGCATCAATGCACGCAAGCCGAAACTGGCGAGCGCAAACAGCAACAGAAATCCGACTTGCCGACCGACACGCGACCAGTCCATCAGAATCACCGCGAGCACACCCCAGATCGCGACATCATCCATGCTCGCGTAACGCAGGATGCGCTGGCCGATCGGCTCGCGCAGGATGTCGAGTTTTTCCATCAGCAGGATCAGGATCGGCAACGCCGTTACCGCGCACGCCATGCCGATGCCGAGCACGAACTGCCAGCTTCTCGCGTTCGGCCCGATCCAGCCATCGAACATCAGCAAACCGATCGCGGCGAGCGCGCCGAACAGCAGCGGCGTGCCGAGTGCCAGGCCAGCGGTGATGCTGCTCTCGCGGCGATACAACCACGCCTGTTTCAGGTTGAGTTCGATGCCTGCAATCCAGACGAATACCATCACCGCCCACCACGCGATGCCGTTCAACGCCTGCACCACGTCCGGGCGAAACACGAAGCCGTAATAGTCCGGCAAAAACTTGCCGAGAATGCCCGGCCCGAGCACGATGCCGGTGATGATCTGCACCACGACCAGCGGCGCGTAATAGTCGAGATTGCCGAAGCGCCAGATCAGAAACGGCACCGTCAGAATGATGCCCATCGCGATCAGGAATACTTCAGTCGAGGAAATACTGTTAGGCATGACGGTACAGACCTGATCGCGAAAACATGGCGCAGCTTACCGGCTTTGGTCGTGTTGCGGCACGCGCCTACACCACCCGATTCGCGGCAATCACCTTGGCAAACCATTCGCCGGAATCCTTCACCGTGCGTTGCTGGCGATTCTTGAAATCGACGTACACCAAACCGAAGCGTTGCGAATAACCTTCGCCCCATTCGAAATTGTCGAGCAGGCTCCAGCAATGATAAGCGCGTACCGGCACGCCGTCCTGGATCGCGCGCGCGAGTTCGCGCAGGTGTTTCTGCAGCCAGACGATGCGCTTGCGATCGTGCACATGGCCGTGGCTATCTGGCAAGCTGTTGTACGCCGCACCGTTCTCGGTGATCTCGATCGGCAGGTTGTTGGTATGTGCGGCGATGTCCTTGAGGATGTCGTAAAAACCTTTCGGATAAATATCCCAGCCATTGTCGGTTTTTTCATCGGGACCGGCGGCCCAGTCGGCCTTGGTGTTGAGCCCCGGCACGCCGTTGCCTTGCGGCGCATCGCGCACGATCCACGGCGAGTAATAATTCAGGCCAATGAAATCGAGCGGCGCACGCATGATTTTTTCGTCGCCCTCGCGCAGCCCGAGCAACTGCGCCTGCTGTGCGGGCGGCAACACGCCTTCGGGATAGCTGCCCTTCAACGCGGGATCGAGGAACCACAGATTGAGGAACTTGTACCAGCGTTGCGCCGCGGCCTTGTCGGCGACCGAACTCGTCGCCGGATTCATCGGCGCGACATCGATCACGCCACCGACCTGCGGTTTCGCGCTGGCCGCCTTGAGAGCACGAAACGCCATGCCCTGCGCGAGATTCACGGTATGCGTGGCGCGCAGCAAAGCCAGCGGATCCTTGCGCCCGGGCGCGTGTGTGCCTTGCCAATAACCGACATGGGTGAAGGTTTTCGGCTCGTTGAAAATGCTCCATTGGCCAATGCGATCGCCGAGCGAATCGGCCATGATTTTGGCGTAGTCGGCGAGGCGCTCAGCGGTATCGCGATTCGGCCAGCCGCCGGCATCTTCCAGCGCCTGCGGCAAATCCCAGTGATACAAGGTCGGGAACGGACGGATGCCCGCTTCGAGCAGCGCATCGGTGACGCGCTTGTAATAATCCAGCCCCTTGCTGTTGACCGCGCCGCGCCCATCGGGCTGCACGCGCGACCATGAAATCGAGAAACGGTACGTCTTCATGCCGAGCTGGCGCATGAGATCGATGTCTTCCTGGTAACGGTGATAACTGTCGCACGCGACATCCCCGTTGCTCTTGTCTTTGATCTTGCCGGGGGTGTGCGCAAAACGATCCCAGATCGATTCGCCACGGCCATCGGTATTCCACGCGCCTTCGACCTGATACGCCGCCGTCGCCGAACCCCACAGAAAGTTTTTCGGAAATACGTCGCTGGCAAGATTCGTTGCAGCACCGGTTGCGGCATTGCCAAGCGCGGCTTCGGCCAGCCCGAATCGGCTGCGGCTCATCATCGAACCGCCGGTTAAAGCGAGAGCCAGGCGCAAGATTTCGCGACGCTGCATAGTGAACTTCCTTCTGAGTCTGTCATTCGTGCCACAGCGCGCATCGTCTTTATCGTGCGGTCTGTTGAATCGGCGAAAAAAAGGTGTCGAGCCCACGCGGGAGCGCAGTCCGGGCTCGACACCAAAGTCGCTGGAGCTTTGTTCGCGGCGTTAGAAGTTGACGCCGAAATTCACGCCGAAGGTACGCGGCGCCAGATATTGCGAGGTGTAGATGAACTGGTTACTGCCCAGCGCCGTACGTCCGGCGTTGGTACGCACTTTCACGTCGGTGAAATTATTGAGATACACACCCGCCCACCATTTTTCGTCGGCTGGGGTGTAGCGCATCATCAGGTCGCCGCGGAAATACGATTTCTGCTGATCGCCACCACCGAGGTTGAACGGACTCAACCAGCTCGCCGTTTCGTAATGACCACTGAAGCGCGGCGTGAGCGCGGCGCCGTTGCTCAGGCTGAACTTGTGCTCATAGATCACGCTGAACGACGTATCCGGCGCGTGCGCAAGATCGTTGCCGCTGATGTTGAGGCAACTGCCGATGCCGGAGGCTGGCGCACATGCCGGCAAACCGCCGTAATCGTTGCTGCCGGCGTAGATGAGCGTGCCGAGTTTCTTCTGCGGAATCGCCGAAAACACCACGTTCAAACGATCAGCATCACTGAGCACCGCGGCCAGCTCGGATTCGATGCCGGTGACTTTGGTGGTGCCTTCGACATTCGAGAAGCCGAGGCCGTGGCTACCGTCGACGAACGTGATCGGTGCGGACAACTGGAAGTTCTTGAAATCCTCGTGATACACCGCCGTGTTCCACGTCAGGTGATGATCGAGGAACGTCAGCTTGATGCCGGCTTCGTAGTTGAGAATCGACTCGCCCTTGTAGGGTACGCCGCCATCCTGCAGGCCGCCCGATTTGTAGCCGGTCGAGACGCTGCCATACAGCAAGGCATCGCTCGAAAGATCCGCATCCGCACGCAGCAGCCAGGTCGGTTTGCTCGAGCTGTACTTGCCGTCGTTCCTTGCCGATACCGCAAATCCCGACGCCGGACCCGGCTGCGTACCGGTCGAAATCGGTATCTGTGGCGCAGTCGCGTCGTAGGCCCAGCCGTAGTTGCGGCCACCGTCGTTTTCTTTCTCGTCATGCGTCCAGCGCGCACCGCCGGTCAGACGCAGGCTGTCGCTGAGATGCCAGGTCATCTGACCGAAACCGGCGTAGGAATCCACCGTTTCCTTCGGCTGGATGAACGAACCCTGCCAACCCACCGTGCCTTGCGACGTGCCGTTGAAGATCGGAATATCGAAGCGGATCGAATTGTCTTCCGCGGCATAATACAGGCCGAGAATCCAGTCGATGGTATTGTCGCCGGTCGACTTCAGATCGAGTTCGTGACTGCTGCTCTTGTAGTGCGAATCGTTGGTGCGATCATCCTGGAAGTTCGCGCCGCTGGCGAAGCTGGTCGGCACCTGCACGCCGCCATCCTGGTCGTAATCGCTGGAGCCGTTGAACTTGCTGAAGCCGGCGATGTAACTGAGTGCCAAGCCGTCGTTGATCGCGTAGTCGACCCGGCTGCGCAACGCATACGAATTGCGATCGAGTTGCGGCGCGGTATCGATCAGCGCCGACCAGAAATCCTGGCCTGGGCGTGGTTGCTGCATCAGGTTGGCATTCGGTGTACCGCGATCGCGGAAATATTCGAACGACAGGTTCCACGTGAGCTTGTCGCTCGGCGTCCACAACGTGCTGATGCGCGCGGCGGATTGATCCTGTGAATTGTATTTCTGACCCTTGGTGACATAGAGGTTCGGATCGATCGGCTTGAATGTCGCGAGCGTTCCGCCCGAGGTGATGTACGCCGCCTGTTGGCTGGCGATCGATGGCAACTGTCCGTTTGGATTCTGGAAATCGACATAACCATCATGCTGTTCTTGCGCAATCGCGACGCGGAACGCAAACGTATCCGACACCGGCACGTTCACCGCTGCGCGCATGCCGAGATGACTGTAGTCGCCGGCCTCGAACTGCGCGTAACCGTAGAACGGACCGAGCTCGGGTTTGGCGGTCTGAAAATTCACCGCACCGACGGTCGAATTGCGGCCCCACAACGTGCCCTGTGGACCGCGCAATACTTCCACCGATTCCAGATCGAGCAACAAACCTGCCGCCGCTTCCGCACGCGGCGTATACACACCGTCGACGAACAAGGCGACTTCCGGATCGGCGTATTCGGTCTTCGCGCTGTCGTTGCCGATGCCACGCAAGGTCAGCGTGATTACGCCGTGGTCGCCCTCGGTCGTGGCGGCAAAACCCGGCACGAGTTTGGTGATGTCGGCAACGTTGTTGATGCGTTCCTTCTGCAGCACATCGGCACTCAAGGCGCTGATCGCTACCGGCGTTTTCTGCAGCGGTGTCGAGCGCTTGGTCGCGGTGACCTGCACCGTATCGAGCGCTTGCGATTTCTGCTCCTGGGATTTCTGTGACGCCGCCGGCGCCGCATCGGCGGCAGTTGCCGGTGCGGTAGCTGGAGCGTCTTCGGCGTACGCGGTGCCCATCGCGAGCACGGCAATGATGGCGCTGGAAAGCGCGCGATAACGAGTATTCATGTCTCCCTCCTCCCTTGTGAATGGGCCTAGCGCCAAGTTGCTTTGCCTTGGTCGTTTCGGTTTCGCGGCAAAGAAATACTGCAAATTGGCAGCGCTGTCAATTACAAAATGACAGCGCTGCCAATTTGGCTAATTTGTTGCTTTGCAACAAATTTTCCCCGGCAGATCAAGTGTGCTACAAGTCGCCACGACAAAACCTTTCGAGGACGTTTAGCATGACTGCCCTGCGCAAAATCCTGATCGTCGGCGGCGGCACCGCCGGCTGGCTGACGGCGAATTATCTCGCGCGCACGCTGAATATCGCCGCACAACAAAGTGCGCAAAATATACAAATGGACACGATCCGGATCGAGCTCGTGGAGTCAGCCGACATCGGCATCATCGGCGTCGGCGAAGGCACCTTTCCGTCGATCCGCGGCACGCTCGCGGCGATCGGCCTGGACGAAGCGAAGTTCCTGCGCGGCGCCAACGCCACCTTCAAGCAAGGCATCAAGTTCGTCAACTGGGCGCGCACGCCGACGGCATCGGAAATCAGCCATTATTTTCATCCGTTCAGCCTGCCGAGCCAGCGCGGCGACAGCCCGGAACTGCTGCCGTACTGGCTGCTCGGCGCGGCCGCACCGGGCGCGACATTCGCCGAAGCGGCGACCATGCAGAAGCACGTCGCCGATGCTTCACGCGCGCCGAAACGCCGCACCGACAGCGAATATCAGGGGCGCCTGAACTACGCCTATCATTTCGACGCCGGTCGTTTCGCCAGCCTGCTCGCCGAACACGGTCGCAGCCTCGGCGTACACCACCAGATCGCGCATGTCGAAAGCGTCGAACTCGACGAGCAAGGAGCGATCGCACGCGTGATCACACGCGAAGCCGGTGCGCTCACGGCAGACCTGTATATCGACTGCACCGGCATGCGCGGCGGCCTGATCGGCGGCGCGCTGGGATCGCCGTTTCGCAGCACGCGCGATACGCTGTTCGTCGATCGCGCGGTCGCGATCCAGGTGCCCTATCCGCGCGCCGATACACCGATTCCGTCGTACACGATTTCCACCGCGCACGAATCCGGGTGGACCTGGGACATCGGCCTGCAAGCGCGCCGCGGCGTCGGATACGTGTATTCATCTCGACACACCGACGACAACCGTGCCGAACAAGTGCTGCGTCAATACATCGGCCCCGCCGCCGAAAATCTCAACGCGCGTTTGCTCAAATTCGAGACTGGATTTCGGCCCGAGCAATGGCGCAAGAATTGCGTTGCGGTCGGACTGTCGGCGGGTTTTCTCGAACCGCTCGAATCGACCGGCATCGGCCTGATCGAGATCGCCGCATATCTGATCGCACACCTGCTGCCGGCCGATGGCGACATGACCCGCGTCGCCAAACTTTTCAATGCGCAGATGACCACGCGTTACGAGCGCATCATCGATTTCATCAAGATGCACTACTGCACGAGCCAGCGGCGCGATTCTCCGTTCTGGATCGACAACGCCGATGCCGCGAGCATTCCCGAATCGCTGCAGGACAAACTCGCGATGTGGGCTTGTCGCCCGCCGCATCGGCTGGATTTTGTCACCGACCTGGAAATGTTCCTGCCCGCGAGCTGGCAATTCGTGTTGTACGGCATGGAGTTCAAAACCGACATCAGCGGCATGCGGCACGCTTATCCGCGTATCGATGCGGCGCGGCGCGAGTTCGAGATGATCCGCACGGTGGCGCCGCACGCGATCAGCGAC
>JANXUW010000735.1 GCA_025351985.1 Pseudolysobacter sp. | reverse complement strand
GATCGGCCTGCCCGACAAGGATCGCTTCAACGCGAGCGAGCCGAAAGACGATGCGCAGTTCGCCAATTACGTGACCAATCCGTCGCTGCCGGCCTTGCTCGAAGTGCTGTTCGGCGTGAAAGCGCCGCAGGTATTTCCGCGCACCGATCTGGTTGCGGTATTCCTCACCGGCGTCACCGGTTTGAATCAGCCGAAGACCGTCACGCCCGCCGAAATGCTGCGCCTCAATACCAGCATCGCAGCACTCGCACCGGCCGCGCAAAATACGCTCGGTGTACTCGGTGGTGATACGTCGGGTTTCCCGAACGGTCGTCGACTCGGCGATGACGTCGTCGATATTTCGCTGCGTGCCGCCATGGGTGTATTGCTGACTGCCGCGCAGGCACCGTCGGGCCAGTTGCCGTACACCGATCAAAGCTCGTTGACGGCGACCGATTTCGACGCGGCTTTCCCGTACGTGAAAGCACCGTTGCCGGGTTCGCCGAATACGGGTAGCTCGGGCACGACCAATGCTGTGGCAGGGAGATAGACCATGAAACGTATGCTTTTGCCGATCGCCGTGGCATGCAGCGTGCTGCTGGCAGGTTGCGGCGGCAGCTCGAACAGCAATCACAGCGGCAGTACAACGCCGCCGGTGGTTACACCGCCGCCACCGACCACGACCAGTTTCACGAGTTATGTCATCACCTTGCTCGCACAGGCGGCGAACAGCCTGCCTGCAGAAATCAACGATGTGATGCTGAGTTTTCCGGACGAAACCAATTCGACCGCGTTCGATAGCGTTGTTGGTTCGCAATAAGCATCGTTTGATGCATACAACAACTTGCAGGACGGCAAAAGCCATCGGCACGATACTGTGTCGATGGTTTTTGCTTTTGGCCGTCTTTACGGCTATCTGTGAAACGGTGCAAGCCGCGCCGTATCGTCCGGCAAGTGCGGATGTCGTACTCGAAACCTTGCCCGCCGGTACCGCTACCTTGCGCACGTTGCGGCAGAATCAAATTGCCGCGAGCAGCGGGAAATCCGTATCGCTGGATGATGCGATGCTGATCGCGCGGCGTTATATCGAACTTGGCCAGACCCAATCCGATCCGCGGTATTACGGCTACGCCGAAGCCGCGCTGCAACCGTGGTGGAACCAACCCGGTCCAGCGGCATTGCGCGTGATGCGCGCGCGTATCCTGCAGTTTCGCCATCAGTTTCTCGCAGCACTTGCCGAACTCGAGCCCGCGCTGCAAACCGATCAGTTCAACGGCGATGCGTGGCTGTTGTTCGCCGTCATCGAACAAGTGCAAGGCAACGTCAGCGCGGCGCGCGCGGCTTGCCTGAAGTTGATTCCAATCACCGATCCGCTCGTCGGCAGCACCTGCGTCGCGAGTGTCGGGGCGATGAGCGGCAAGTCGGAAAAGAGCGCCGCGCTGTTGCAGTCGGCATTGCAGCAAGCCACCGCCGCCGATGCGTCGACACGCATCTGGGCGTGGACCACGCTCGGTGAAATCCAGGCGCGGCGCGGATTGAATAACGACGCCGAGGCTGCGTTCAAACAGGCGCTGGCTATCACACCGGACGATGTTTATGCACTGGCCGCGTACGCCGATCTGTTGCTGCAAACCCAGCGTGCGGCCGAGGTGATGACCTTGCTCGGCACGCATCGCCAGGCCGATGCTTTGCTGTTGCGCCTCGCGATTGCCGCAATGCTCACACATGATGCCGAAGCCGGTGCGTTGCGTGATGCCTTGGCGCAACGTTTTAGCGAAGCGCGCGAACGCGGCGACGAAGCACATCTGCGCGAACAGGCGCGTTTCACGCTGGAGCTCGATCACGATGCGGCCACCGCGCTGAATCTCGCGCAGAAAAACTGGAAGGTGCAGCACGAAGCCGCCGATGCCGAATTGCTGCTCGCGGCCGCACTCGCCGCGCAACAACCGCAAGCCGCACAACCCGTGCTGGACTGGCTGAAAAGTACGGGTATCGAAGACGTGCGTGCGGCGGAATTGGTCAAGCGTCTCGATGCGGGAGTGAAACCGTGATGTGTTTTCTCCGGCATCGATTCGGCCTGTGGTTGATCGTCGCCAGCGCCCTGCTGTTTGGCGCGAATGCGCAAGCGCACAAACCCAGCGACAGTTATCTGAGCCTGCATGCTGAGGGTGGCCAGAACGATGTGCAAGGGCAGTGGGATATCGCCTTGCGCGATCTCGATCTGCTGCTCACACTCGATGCCAACGCCGACAACAACATCACCTGGGGCGAACTAAGCCCGCGCGAAAAAGAAATCGAGACTTACGTTTTTGCACATCTGCAAATCAGCGCAGACGATATCGCCTGCGCGATCACACCTGGCGAATTGCTGGTCGATTCGCACAGCGACGGCACTTACGCGGTACTGAAATTTTCCGCCCATTGTGCCGCGCCGCCGAATTCGTTGAGCGTGCATTACGGCTTGTTGTTCGATCTCGATCCGAGCCATCGCGGCCTCCTCAACCTGAGTGCGGGTGCGATCACGCAGAGTGCTGTGTTTGCGCCGGACCAAGCCCAGATCACGTTCGACCTGGCCGCAAGTTCGCTGTGGCGACAACTGCTGCAATACATCGTCGAGGGCATCTGGCACATCTGGCTTGGCTTCGATCACATTTTGTTTTTGATCTCGCTGCTGTTGCCGGCGGTGCTGATTCGCGAGCGCGGTCGCTGGATCGCGGCGCCGCGTCTTGGTGCGGCGGTCGGTCATGTGATTGGCGTCGTCACCGCGTTCACCGTGGCGCATTCGCTCACATTGAGCCTGGCCGTGCTTGGCGTGATTTCATTGCCGTCGCGACTTGTCGAATCGCTGATCGCGTTTTCGGTGGTGCTCGCCGCACTCAACAATGTTTGGCCGCTGGTGACACGGCGCGCGTGGCTCATCGCGTTTTTCTTCGGCCTCATTCACGGCTTCGGATTTGCCAGTGCGCTGAACGATCTGGGCCTGCCGAAACAGGCGCTCGCGTTGTCGTTGTTCGGCTTCAATGTTGGTGTGGAAATCGGCCAGCTTGCGATCGTCAGCGTGGTCGTGCCGCTGGCATTCCTGCTGCGGCGCACCGGCTTTTATCGGCGCGGCGTGCTGGTCGCCGGCTCGCTGTTGATCGCGCTCGTGGCGCTCGGCTGGCTGATCGAGCGCGCATTCAACATCAGTCTGTTTGCACAGCTCTAGCCACGCGAATTTCGCGCAGTAACAAACCGCGAAGCGCTATTCCGCGATGATCGCCATAGGTGTAACTTCCTGCGCGGCATTCGGCGTCACGCCGGCTTTCAACATGTGCGCATTTTTCCAATTGCCGAGGCGGTAATACGCTAGCGACAGGATCATCGAGGCGAGCGCGCCGAGCGGAAAACTCCACCAGACCGCATCCGCACCCCAACTGTCCACGAGCAGATACGCGAACGGAATACGCAGCAGCCACATCGAGATGAACAGGATGACGAGCGGCGGAATCACCGCGCCGGTCGAGCGCACCACGCCGGAAATCACGAAGGTCACGCCGAAGAATACGAACGACCAGACCACGATCGCATTGATGTGCTGCGCAATGCGGATCGCGTCGCCATCGTCCGGCAGAAACAGGCCGAGCGCGCCGCGATTGAACAGATAAATCAGAATGACCAAGCCGCCGGTCATGAGGAAATTGTAGGCGACGCCGATTACCGCGGTGCGCGATACACGATCCCATAATTTCGCGCCGACGTTCTGCGATGCCATCGACGATACCGCCGCGCCGACCGCAAAAGCCGGCATCTGGATGTAGTTCCAGAGCTGGAAACACGCGCCATACGCGGCCGCGGTTTGCGAACCGAAACGGTTCACGAGGCTGATCATGAAAATCATGCTGAGCGAGATCACGATCATCTGCAAACCCATCGGGATGCCTTTGCCGATCAGCGCGCCGAGGATCACGCGGTCGATGCGCAGGTAATGTCCTTCGCCGCGATGGATGCACAAAAAATGCTTGCTGCGATACAAGTGTGTGATCAGCCCGAACAGGCTGACGACTTGCGCGATCAAGGTCGCGGTGGCCGAGCCGGCAATGCCCATCGCCGGAATCGGGCCCCAGCCGAAGATCAGCAGCGGGTTCAGCGCGATATCCAGAATCACCGACACGACAAGGAAAATAAACGGCGTTTTCGAATCGCCCGCGCCACGCAACACCATCATCAGGAAGGTGTAGGTGAACATGAACGGCACGCCGAGAAAAATGATGCGCAGATACGCCACCGCGAGTGGCAATGCATCGGCCGGCATGTGCATCCAGCTCATGAGCTGGTTGGAAAACGCGAAGCCGAGCAGCGCCACCATTAACGACAGGCCGACGAAAAATGTCACGCTGGTGCCGACCACACGCTTGGCCTGATCGACATTGCGCGCGCCCATGCTTTGCCCGACCAGGATGGTCGCAGCCATGCCGACGCCGAAGATGCTGCCGATCAGAAAAAACAGGATGGTGTTGGCGTTGGCGGTCGCGGTGAGGGCGGCTTCACCGAGATAATGGCCGACCCAGATCGCGTTGATCGAGCCGTTCAGCGACTGCAATACATTGCCGAACAGAATCGGCAGCGAGAAGAAAAACAGGGTCTTGGCGATCGGTCCTTCGGTCAACAACGGTCGAGACGGAATGGAAACGGAACTCATCAAATATCCTCGAATCACGCCCCGTGACGCGACCCGTAACGTGTGCGGTTAAGTAAATGCAACACGGAGCTTAGCAGGCAAATTGAAACGTATCGATGTGCCGAAAGATTTTTTTTTTTCGCGCGACGCACGAATCCGGCGATGCCATGGATCGCCTCGCGAACAATGAAAATTTCTTCATGGCGAGCGCGGATATACCTGTATCACTCAAATTATTCGGCAACATCGCTCGCTTGTGCGACTGCCGGCTAGCGGCGTCGAGCAAGACATGACGTTTGGCAGCAGGTAATGGCGCGACTCCGCCTTATGATGGAACATTGTGTCAGTCGGCGGCGGAATATCGAAGCGGCGCCGACACCCCAGGTTTGTCTCGTGGAGCTCTGCATGAATCTGTCTCGCTGGTTGTTTTGCATGTTGTGCCTTTGCTGCGGAGCCGCGGCGCTGGCCGAGCCGATCGCGAGTGTCGATCAATCGCTGTTTCAGGATTTGCATTGGCGCCTGATCGGTCCGTTTCGCGGCGGGCGCGTACTGGCCGTCAGCGGCGTGCCGAACGATCCGTCGCATTTTTATTTCGGCAGCGTGAATGGTGGCGTGTGGGAAACGCACGACGCGGCGCGCACGTGGCAGCCGATCTTCGATGGTCAGGCGATCGGTTCGATCGGCGCAATTGCACTCGCGCCGTCGAATCCGAAAGTGATCTATGTCGGCAGCGGCGAAGCCGACATGCGCTCGGATATCGCGCAGGGCAACGGCATGTATAAATCCGTCGATGGCGGCAAGCAATGGAGCCACATCGGACTCGACGATACGCAACAGATCGGTCGTGTGCTGGTCGATCCGAACGATGCGAATCTGGTCTATGTCGCCGCGCTCGGTCATCCGTACGGCGCGAATGCCGAGCGTGGTGTTTTCCGTTCGCGCGATGGCGGCAAGAGTTGGCAGAACGTTCTGTTCAAGAATGCCGATACCGGCGCGATCGATCTCGCCTTCGAGCCGGGCAATGCGCGCGTGATCTACGCCACGCTGTGGCAGACGCGGCGCACGCCGTGGAATATTTATCCGCCGTCGAGCGGGCCGAGCGGCGGTCTGTACAAGTCGACCGATGGCGGCGATCACTGGACGGAAATCACCAGCCACGGTTTGCCGAAGCAGGTCGGTCGTGTCGGCCTCGCGATTGCGCCGAGCGAACCGCAGCGCGTGTATGCGATGGTCGATGCGATCGACGGTGGTTTGTATCGGTCGGACGATGCCGGCGGACACTTCAAGCGCGTTGGCATTGATCCGCGCATCTGGACGCGCGGCTGGTATTTCGGCGGCATCACGGTCGATCCGAAAAATCCCAACATCGTTTACGCGTGCAACACCAATTTGTACCGTTCGGTCGATGGCGGAAAAACCTTCGTGCCGAGCAAGGGCGCGCCCGGCGGCGACGATTATCACTCGCTCTGGATCGATCCGAACGATCCGCAACGGCAGATGCTCGGCGTAGATCAAGGCGCGGTCGTGAGCTTGAACGGCGGTGCGACCTGGAGCAGCTGGTTCAACCAGCCGACCGGCCAGTTTTATCATGTCATCACCGACACGCGTTTTCCGTATTGGGTGTACGGTGCGCAGCAGGATTCCGGCGCGGCCGGCGTGCCGAGTCGCAGCAACACGATCGACGGCATCAACATGAGCCAGTTTCGCGAGACCACCGCGGGCGGCGAGAGCGGCAACATCGCGCCCGATCCGGACGATCCCGATGTGATCTACGGCGGCACCGTCGACAAGCTCGACCTGCGTACGCAGCAGACGCAGGATATCGATCCGACCTTCGCTTTTCCCGATCATCATCGCAGCGTCTGGACCTTGCCGCTGACGTTTTCGCATCGCGATGCCAAGGTGCTGTATTTCGCCAACCAGCGTTTGTATCGCACCGATGACAAGGGCGAACACTGGCAGCAGATCAGCGCCGATCTGACGCGCGAAAATCCCGCAGTGCCAAAAACGCTCGATGCGCCGACCATCGCCAACAACGAACAACTCGGCCCGCGCCGTGGCGTGATTTATGCGATCGCGCCGTCGCGTCTTGCCGATCACGATATCTGGGTCGGCACCGACGATGGCCTGATCTGGCGCACGCGCGACGAAGGCCAGCACTGGAGCAACATCACACCGAAAGCGCTCGGCAGCTGGGACAAGATCGGCATTATCGACACCTCGCATTTCGACGCGGAAACCGCGTATGTCGCGATTGATCGGCATCGGCTCGACGATTTCAAGCCGTACATCTATCGCACGCGCGACGGTGGAAAAAGCTGGCAGTTGATCGCCAACGGAATTGCCGCCGGCAGCTTCGCGAATGCGGTGCGCGAAGATCCACTGCGTCGTGGCCTGCTTTACGCCGGCACCGAAAAAGGCGTGTATGTATCGTTCGACGACGGCGATCACTGGCAGCCGCTGCAGCAGAATCTGCCGGTCACATCGGTGCGCGATATCGACGTGCACGGCAACGATCTCGTGATCGCCACGCACGGCCGCGCGTTCTGGATCATGGACGATGTTTCGCCTTTGCGGCAGCTCGATGCAGCGGCCGCAAACGCAACGTCATGGCTGTTTGCACCGGCCACCGTGCAGCGTCTGCGACCCTCGGGTTTCGCCGGTTCGCCGATGCCGCGCGACGAACCGCTGGCGCTCAATCCGCCGGATGGCGCGTACCTCGACTACGCGCTGAAGACGGCCAGCAGCACGCCGATCACGCTGACGATTTTCGATGCGCAGGGACAACTCGTGCGTCGCTACAGCAGCGCCGATGCTGCGCCGAAACTCGATCCGGCCAAACTCGATGTCGCGCCGGAATGGTTCGAATCGCCAACGACACTTTCCACCGCCGCCGGCATGCATCGTTTCGTCTGGCCGCTGCGTTACGCCGCGCCACCGGCCTTGGCCGACGGCAATGCCTACGCGAACGGCGTGTGGGCGCCGCCCGGAAAATACAGCGTCGAATTGAGTGTTGATGGCGAGCGCAAAACGCAGACGTTCAGCATCGAGGCCGATCCGCGCATCACGCTGCCGCAAGCGGCGTATGCGCAGCAGTTCGAACTCGCGCGCAAGCTCGAAACTTCACGCGCGCAACTCGCCGCGGCGAATCAGGAAGCGGAAAAACTCGACAAGGCACTCATCGCGCAACGCGAAAAAGCCGATCCGAAAATCGCGAAGAACATCGATCTGTTGCGCGCGCATATCGCCGCGATCACCGGCACACACGATCCGGCGAATCCCGACAATCTCTGGTATCTGCCGCCGAAGTCGCTGAGCAGTTTGCGTTATCTCGGCACCGCACTCGACAAGCTCGATCTTGCCGTGAGCAATGTAGATGCCGCACCGACGGCCGATGCAAAAACCGGCTATGCCAAGCTCGATGCGAGTCTGACGAAAACCTTGGGCGAGTGGCAGCAAACGAAGAGCAAAGAATTGGCAGCCTTGAACACGCAGTTGAAGGCTGCAAAACAGCCGGAAATCGTCCTTGATAAATAAGCGTGCGGAACAGTCAGTGCGACTGCAGCTCGCGCGATTTCTGCAAGAACAACGCAATCTGCGCCGGATCGAAAATCGGTAACGAGCAATTTGATTCGGTGCAGACGAATGCCGCAGCGCGTTTCAGTTGCGGATAGGTCACGTCGGGATTCGGCAGCGGACCTTCGGCCCGATCCCACCATTCCACGCGTTTGTACCAGACTGGTAATTCCTGCACGGTAGCAAACAGCTTTGCCGCATTCACATCGCTGCGTGCGCCGGTGATCGTCAGGTGCAACGGTTCGGTGTGCGCTTCGGTATCGGCCAGCAGCACGCCGGGATTGGTCAGGTTTTTCAGCGCGAGTTCTGGGTTGACGATGTAGCGCAGCGCCTGCATCGCTTCGGTGCGATGTGCGGGTTTGCCGCTGTAGCGTGCGAGCAGATTGGTGAAACGTGCGAGTGAAACATTCTCGCCGAAATCCGGCAGCGGCTTGATCAGGCCAGCACCTTTCGCGGAATAAAATCCACCGTTCGGATCGCTGAAATTCGCGTTGATGAAATCGGCGGCTGCGCTCGCATGTTGCAGCCAACCACGTTCGCCGCTGGCGCGATACAGCGCGAGAAAACCGCGCCCCATCGCCAGCGTGTCGGCGAGGTACGGTCCAGCCGCATCGTGCTCGTCATGGCGAAATCCGCCGCCCGGCAATACGCGATGTTTGATGATCCATTCGGCCGATTGCCGTGCCTCATTCAAAGCCGTCGCATCGCCGCTGAGTTCGGCCCACGTCGCGAGCGCCTCGATAATCATGCCGTTCTGCTGTGCGTAAATATGCGTGTCGACACGCGGCACGCCGAGCGCACGACGCTGCGCATCGTCGAGTGCAAAATATTTATCGGAGTGCTCGCCGGCATGCAGATCGGCATCCTGGCTGACGTAGAAGACGCCATCGGGACTGCGCAAAAACGTATCGAGAAAACCGCGAATCGAATCGACCGCCTTGTGATCCTGTTCCTTGCCGAACGCCGCCCACGCCAATGCATAGATGCGCAGATATTGCGCCTGCAACGTGGCGAGTTTCTCGAAGTGCGGATGTGACCAATCGCCATCGGTGGAATATTGATACACGCCGCCCCAGGCGGGATCGAACAGCGCGCGCGCTGCGTCCAGCGTCTGCCGCGCCATCGCGGTTTCGCTGGCATCACCTGCCTGACCGTGCACGATCGCGAACTCTACGCTGTCGTAGTCGAGAAATTTTTGCGTCGCTTGCAGGCTGCCGAGCTTGTGATCGTAGTTATCGCGATAACGCGTTAGCATTTCGTCGCGCGTGGTCGCATCGAGTGCACTGTCGTGTTGGGTCGGCATGGCTGCCGCATCGGCGGTGGCGACCACGATCGGCGACGGATCGACCACGATCGCCTTGAGCATGCTGAGGAATCGCGGCGCTTCGATGTAACCGCGGCGTTTGACGATCTCGGTGCCATCCGCGGCAAAGACCACCGTCGCCGGCCAGCCGAAATCGCCATAACGATTGGCGATGTCCGGGCGCGAATCCTGATCGATGCGCAGCGCGACGTAGTGCGCTGAAATCTCGGCCGCGACTTCGGCATTCGCATACGTCTGCTCGTCCATCACGTGGCACCAATGGCACCACACGGCTTCGAGATCGAGCAGCACAAAACGATGTTGCGCGCGCGCTTTTGCAAACGCATCGGCTTCGGCATGCAACCAGACAATCTTGCCGGCATCTTTCGCGTGTGCCAGCGGAATGCCGGCGCAGAAAAACAGAATCGATAGCGCGCCGAACACGCGCGTAAAAAGTGGTCTGTGAAAGCGATGCATACAGATGATTTCCGGCGTGATGAACTACAGACCGACAACCCGCGAATATCTTGCAGCATCAATCCACGATCAAAACGCCGGCAGCACCGCGCCCTGATATTTCTTCGCGATAAACGCTTTCACTTCGGGACTGGTCAGCGCCTTCGCGAGTTTGGTCACGGCTTCACTGCTGCGATTATCCGAGCGCGCAACCAGATAATTCACGTAAGGCGAATGGCTGTCTTCGATCGCCAGCGCATCCTTGGTCGGATCGAGTTTGGCGGCGAGCGCGTAATTGGTATTGATCAGCGCAAGATCGACCTGATCGAGCACACGCGGCAACATCGCGGCTTCGAGTTCGCGGAATTTCAGGTGCTTCGGATTGGCCGAAATGTCCTTCAATGTGCACAGCGCATCGCCCGGATCTTTCAGCGTGATCAGCCCCACCTTGTTGAGCAACAGCAGCGCACGACTGTTGTTGCTCGGATCGCTCGGGATCACCACGTTCGCACCATCCGGCA
>JANXUW010000197.1 GCA_025351985.1 Pseudolysobacter sp. | reverse complement strand
GCATGGCTGGCAGCAAACGTGCCTGATGCCGAGGAGCATATCGCGCTTGAACGATTGCTCGCGGCGGATCAATCCGAAAACGGCTATCTCGATATTTCTGCGGACGAACATGCAGCTCGCATGCTGGTTGAAGAACCATTGCGACCGGATGGCCTGATCGGCCAGCGCATCGGTGCATTTCGTCTGACCAGGCTGCTCGGCAAGGGCGGCATGGCGGCGGTATTTCTCGGCGAACGCGAGGGCGCCGATTTTCATCAGCGTGTGGCGGTGAAACTGCTGCGACGCGGTTTGTATTCCGAGATCGAACAACGCCTGTTCCGTCGCGAGCGCCAGCTGTTGGCGAGTCTGGATCATCCGAACATCGCACATCTGGTTGATGGCGGCGTGACCGGCGCGGGCATACCGTATCTCGTGATCGAGTATGTCGACGGTCAACCGATCACGCGCCACGCTGCCGAGCGCCGCCTTGGCATCCGCGAACGCCTGGAACTTTTCCTGATCGTCTGCCGCGCCGTCGAAGCCGCGCATCGCGCCTTGATCGTGCATCGCGATATCAAGCCGTCGAACATTCTCGTGGCCAGCGATGGCACGGTGAAATTGCTCGATTTCGGTATCGCCAAACTGCTCGAAGACGATGGCGAGAATGCGACCATCGGCGTGTTCACGCCCGACTACGCCGCACCGGAACAATTGAGCGGAGCGCCGATCACCACGGCGACCGATGTCTATGCCCTCGGCGTGTTGTTGCACGAGCTTTTGCTCGGCCTGCGACCGCAAGGCAATCCGACGCGGCGGCCGCCATCGCTCGCCAGCGTGAACGGCGGCGAGCATGTCACCTTGCCCAAACCTGCGCTGCTGCCGCGCGCATTGCGCGGCGATCTCGATACGATCCTGCTGAAATGTCTCGCCGCCGAACCGGAGCGACGCTACACCTCGGCCGGCGCGCTGGCGGACGATATCCAGCGCCATCTCGGCGGCAAACCGGTCGAGGCGCATCCGCCGTCGCGTTGGTATCGCACGCGCAAATTCGTGCAGCGTCATCGTGGCAGTGTGGCGATCACGGCGATGTTTCTGCTGGCGATCGTTGCCGCGCTGGCGTTGGCGTTGTGGCAGGCGAAAGTCGCGCGCAGCGAGGCAAACCGCGCGCGCGAAATCCAGGCATTTGTCGAGAGCCTGTTCCAGCCGCTGAGCGAAGGCACCGCACCGGACAAGGCGCCGAGTCTGCAGGAATTGCTGCAGCGTGGACTCGCGCGTATCGACACGAGTTTTCATGATGACTTGCGTGCGCAGGCGGAATTGCTCGACATGTTTTCGCGTATCCAGGATCAGATCGGCGAGATAAAAAACAATCGCGAATTATCCGAGCGCGCCTATCGTGTCACCGAAAGTCTGTACGGGCCGAACGATGTGCGCACGCTCGATACGCGCGAGAAACACGCGCGGGTTCTGTATCGTCTCGGCGAGTTCGATGCGGCGCTGAGCGAGCTCAATGCGGTGCGTGCGGCGATGCAGACCAACAGGATTCACGGCACATCGCTGGCCGCCGTGCTCGAAGACATCGCGTTCGTGCGCAACGCCCAGGGCGCAAAGGATGACGAACTGATCGCGCTCAATCAGGAATCGTTGCTGGAGCGCCAGGCCGATCCGCAATCCACGGCGGAAAACCTCGGCGCCGGTTACAACAACCTCGCGCTGGCCTACGTGCACGCGAATCAGCTAGAGCGCGCGCTGGAGCTGTTGCAGAAAGCGCACGATCTTTTTGCCCAGGCGAAGGGCGAAAGTTATGTGACCGCCACGAGTCTGGCGAACATCGGCGGCGTGATGTTTCGCCTGGGCCGCCCACGCGAAGGCCTGCCGCCGCAGCTCGAAGCGCGCGCGATGTTCCAGCGCATCGGCATCGAGCATCACCAGATGCTCGCGCAGATTTTGATGGGGCTGTGCGAAACCGAAACCCAGCTCGAACTCAACGAACAATCGGTAGCAACTTGCGATGAGATGGTGGCGATGACGGCGAAGGTGCTGGGCGAATCGCATCCGCGCTTTGTGCGCGCGCTGGTGATCCGCGCGAATGCGGAAATCAGCGCCGGGCATTTCGATGCGGCAACTGCCGATCTCGATCGCGCGCGCAAGATCGCGCCGGCCATTCAAGGCGGTGGCGCTCCCGCGCTGCGTGCGATCGATCTGGCCGCGGCGAACATGGATCGACTGCGCGGCGATTACGTACTATTGCGCCAGCATCTGCTGCCATCGATCAACGCTGCGCAAACCGGTGGTGCGTTGGTGGCGCCGAACGTGCTGGCATGGTTTGCGCTGGCGTGCAATCGCGCGCAGGGCGATGGCTGCAGCGCCGACGCTGTGACACACGCACGAGAAGCACTCGCCGATGAAAAATATAGACATCACCCGATTCGACTCGCTGCGATAAATGCACTCGCACAGATCGACCTGCGGTATGGCGATGCGAAAAAAGCGCTGACGGAAATCAATGATGCCATCGCCATGACGTTGCCGGAACTTGGCGAAAAACACAGCTGGATCGGCGAGGCGCATCTGCTGCTGGGCGATGCGCAAACCGCGCTCAGCGCCGCCGCCGCCGCCACTCGCGAATACACGGCGGCGGCAGCGATTCTAAGTGGATTGCCGCCGGATCATCATTTGCGGATGCAGGCTGAAAGTCACCTCGCAGCAAAACCAGTGAAACCCAATCGTTGATGTTTTTGTTAAGTTGACCGTCTCGCGGCGGAGGTGTCTGCGTCGCCAAACTCAGCGCATGTCGATGTCGTTGAATCGTGCGGAGCGATAACGAATCGCAAGCCCTCCGGCTATCCCGAACAAGCCGATCAGCAGCAGTGTTGATATCGGTGTAAATAACGGCACGAGAACTGGCGTGGTATCAACAACCGGTGCGCGAGTGCATCCCTCGTACCAGGAATCGCTCTCGCTCGCGCCGTCCCAGTACTGGTCGGTGGTTGATTCCGGTATCGAGGGTGGATCGAAATAATTTACGCACAGTACGGCGCGTAGCTGATTTACCGGCACCGGCGGCGGAGCCGGCACTGGACCGGTTAGCTGGTTGTCGCCGACGACAAAACCACGCAGCGAGGTCAGGCTGCTCAAGTCAGGTGCATGGCCGCTGAGCGCATTGTTCTGGACATCCAGGGTTCGCAACGCCGTGAGGCCGGATAAAGATGGAATCGAGCCGCTGAGCTGATTGTCTTCCGCCTCAATAAATTGCAAATTCACCAGCGCGCTGAGTGCCGGAATCGCCCCATGCAGATGATTCTCTCCCACATCGAAATTCAGCAGTGCGGTCAATGCCGAAATATCGGGGAGCGTTCCCGTCAGATTATTGCCGGCCACGCTTATCTCGGTAATGTGGTTGCCGGCTACATCGCATTCGATGCCATACCAGGTGCATTCATTGGCGCTGGTTTCCCATCCAGTGTTGATCGACCATGAGATGCCTGCCGTATTTGTATACAAGGCATCGAGAACGCTGCGTTCGGCAGACGGAATCGCTGCCTGCGCCGTACCGATTGCGAATGCGGCGCATAACGTGGCCAGTACCAGGCGTGTCAAAGGTTTTGCTGACATAGAGTGTGTATTGCGAGTTGACATCGCGTTTCCTTGGTAATCGCGCAGAGATGCAACACCTGACGTGATGAACTCAGGTGCTTGCAGGATGAAAGGCGTATTGCGGCGCCTGTTTCGAGAAACGTAATTTGCGCGGCTGTAGCGACATTGCCGATGCATGAATCTGCAGGGTCGTCGTTGCGCTCAATACACGATCGAAATCGCGTCACCGAAACCGTCGGCAAAAATCCGACCGGGGATCGGCCGCATCTCGTATGCGCCAAGATCATGCGGCCCGAAAATATTCGGCACGGTGGGTACGTCCTGACCGAAGTTGTTGCCGTCCAGATCAATCAGGTCGGCAATTACGGTCGCGGAAAAATCGATCGCTAGCGAATGTGTCACATGGCCGTTCTGGACGAATGCCTGCAATCGGTAATTGCCATTTCTGCTGTCGGCAAATAACGGATCGCCGGCGATGATCGTGATACTGCCGGGCAGGGTGGTGATGTCATTCGATAACACGTTTCTCACGATGATGTGGGTCGGGTCGTTGATATTGCCGCGCGTGTCGAGTGTGAGCAGATTGGTTTGAGCGATGCATGCTGTCATGCATGCCGAGGTGCGAATTTGCATCGAGAGAAATCAGGTGATGAACAAACGGCATGCCGAACGCTAAAAAAGTATTGCCGGCAATCGTGCAGTTTTGCAGCGCCACGTTGGCGTATTCGGCAACGATCAAATCTCCCGTAAAAGAGTTGCTGGAGATCAGGCAACTGGACACCGCCGCAATCGGATAGGCGCTGGCATTACCGACAGCATGAATCAGCTCACCGCCTCGATTGTGCTGCGGGCTGATACTTTCGCCATTGAATAAACCGGCATGCACGAAGATCGTCGCGCCACCGGTCGGCGTGGTATCCATTTGCTCGGCGCGATTGTCCGCGAGCGCATTGCAGGGTGCGTCTGCAGCGCAGGCAACCGCGCCGAATGTAGCGGGTGTCGCGGTACCGCACAGTGGTGGATTCTGCGAGGGCACGTTCATGTATGTCGAACTGCCACGATCGGCTTGTCCGCTCGCGCTGGTCACGTCGCTATAGATCGCCGCGCCATCGGCGGCGGTGTTGTCATCGATGCGAAAGTTGTAGGCGCAGAATCGCGCGTCGGAGAAACTCCCTGTCGCATCCTGAAACGGTTGCAGGTAGATCGCGCCGCCGATCGCCGAGGCCTGATTGTTCTGCACATCGACCGGATGTTCGGCATTGCTCGTGAACAGTTGCACGATCGCATCCTGTGCGTTGTTCTGGGTCGCGCGCGCGGCAATGCCGCCGCCATACACGGCGGAATTATTCGATATCACACCTGTGCCATCGTGACCGGCCGATCCGATGTCCGCGCGCGCCGGGCCGATGATATGGATGCCGCCGCCATAACCGCCGAGCGCCTGATTCGATCCGATCAGGGTCTGATCTGAAATGGCGATCAACTGCGAGTTTCCTTCCAGCAGAATGCCGCCGCCGGAAGTCGTGGCGATGTTATTGGTGACCAGCGAATTCTTCAGCAGCGTGAGTGTGAGTGCCGAACTGCTCGGCGAGTTCATGCTGATGCCGCCACCCGAATCGGCTTGATTGGCATCGACCGTGGTGGTATCGAGGGTGAGCGCGCCCGAGCCGAAGAAAAAAACCCCGCCGCCTTTGCCCGAGCTGCCGAGATTGCCGCCGGTGATGTCGAGATATTGCAGCGTGACCGTGCTATTGCCGATGATCGAAATCACACTCGCGCCAAGCGTGCTCGAACCGGTAAGCGTGCGCAGCGGCGCCGTCGGCGCGGTACTGATGCCGCCGTTGGCATTCGCCACGCCACACGCGCTGGCGCTGCCGATCAGCGACAGCGATTGACCCGAGATCACAAGATGCTGATTGGTGTAACTACGCTCGCCGGTGATGAAGATTTTGCTACCAGGGCAGTTCACCGCATTGATCGCGGACTGGATATCGTTATCGGTGCACTTGTTGTCGCTGGTCTTGTTGCCGACATAACGCGGGGACGGGGGCACGACAATCGAGCATGTCGCGCGTGCCTGTTGCAGCCCGAACAGACATACGCAAACAATCAGCAACAGCATTCGCAGGATCACCAACATCGACAGTTCCTCAGGGCGGCCGCAAAGGTGCGCACCTATGTCGAGGAACGGAATTCGGCGGCTCGCAGCGCCATACTCGATCACGCTGCGATACGACGATCGCGTCATTCGAAACCGTTGGCGAAAATCCGGTCGAGCACACCACCGATTTGAAATTCGTACGCCCCGAGATCGCGGACGCCGGCGGAATTTGCGATGCCGGGAATATCCACTTCGCGCGGTTGACGATCGAAATCGCCGCTGCTGCCGTCCGCACCGGTCGGCGCAAAATCGATTGCCGGTGATCCCGACAGCAGGTGGTAATCGCCGGTCGCGCTGTTGACGAAACCCGGGTTGGTATACAACACGGTGGCATCGGTCGCGAATTTCGGATCATTCAAAATCAGGTATTGCGCGACGAGCGCGGCGGCCGGCGTCAGCACGCGGATCGATTCGTGGACGATGCTGCGTTTTAATGTGAGTCCGGTGTCGTAGGCGAATACCGCGGTTGCGGCAGGGGCAATACTGTCGTCCGCAAACGTGCAGCCATCGAAAGTTGCCGGTGCGCCCTGAAGCGAAACCAGTGAACTCGATACGGAGTTGTGATCGATCAGGCAGTTACTGAAAACGACATTGTTGTCGGTGGCGGTCTGGCTGCGCACAACGCTGCTGCCGCTGTTGTGCGACAAGCGAACACGTTGCGCGATGATAGTCGCGGCACCGACAAAATCGATCGTCGCGGGGATTGTCAGCCCGTTGCCGGCGCCGGCGAAATTTTGCGCGATCAGATTGCAGTTGGCCGCGCTCGGATCGCAGTGCACACCACCGAGTGTGGCGACGTTGGCGAAACTGCATTGGCTATCAGCATCGGGATTGATCAGCAAACGAGCACCGCCGTTGAGATAGATTGCGCTGCCGTATTGGCCGGCGCTGTTGCCGGTCAACGCGGCATCGAGCAGGCAAGCGCTCGCAGGGTTCGAGCTAGTGCCGGAGAGGTAGATTCCGCCGCCGAAAACGGTCGCGGTATTGCTGGCGATAGCCGTGGGAAATTCCGCGTTGGCACTGAACAGGCGCAGTGTCGTGGCGCCAGCGCTGGATGTGGCAACCGCGATGCCACCGCCGTAATCGGCGTGATTGTTCTGGATCGAGGCCGCAGGCAAGGCGATATCGGCGAACGCATTACCCGAGTAGAAAATCCCACCGCCGGTACCGGCATGCGTCGCCGTGTTCACCACCGAATTATCGTGGATCACGACATCGCCGGGTGCCGTCGCGACTGCAAGCAAATGTGTCGCGCCCGAGGCGAAGATGCCACCACCGAGCACAGCTGCCTGATTCGAAAAAATTTCAGTGGAAATTCCGGTGGTGCTGGCGAGGACAAATTCGATACTGTCGATCGCCGAACTCAAAACGCTCAGACCGCCGCCCGCATAATCGGCCACGTTGTCGTGGATGCTCGCGCCATCAAGGCGCAAAGTACCGCTGCCAAAAAACGCAACACCGCCGCCGGCGTCGCCGTGGTTGTTGTGGATTTCGACGTTTTGCAGGGTCAGCGATCCCTCGCCAATGAAGGTCACGCCGCCGGCGCTGGCGATGGTCTGGCTCGACGAACTGCCGCCGCTGATTTCGAGATTCGACAGCGTGACATTGCTGCTGCCGCTGATATCGATCACGTCTGCACCGGGTGTCGTGCTGCCGTCGATTTTCACTCTCACGACCAACGCCGCCGCAGCTTCATTATCAATGCCTGCGGCGCCGCCGGTATTATTTATTCCGCAGTTGCTGGTGCTGCCGATCACCGTGAGCGATCGGTTGGTGATGGTCAGATGCTCGGTCCATGTCGGTCTGCCGCTGATGACAATATTCGGCGAACACGTCGCCGTGGTGGAAATCGCATTGATCGCCGCCTGGATCGTGGCGTAATTGCATTTGTTGTCGCTGCCGACATATAACGTCGGATGCACGCCGCCGATGCAACTGGCTTGCGCATGATGGCCGCCGGACACGCAGGCAGCGACTGCGATACAGATCAAACGCGAAATGGCGAGCATGATGGTTCCCGGGTGCCTGCGAATACATGGCTTGTTTCGAGGAACGTTATTCAACGACCGACAGCGCCATTGCCGATCGCGAAAATAATTTTACCGGCGCGATCTCATTGGACCAGCGATACCGCGTCACCAAATGCGTCGCTGAAAACGCGATCCAGAATCGGCTGTGCTTCGTACGCGCCAAGGTCGTGCGGCGTGGAGCTGCGTCCAAGTGCAGGCACCGCCTGATCGCAGGGATTTCCATCGAGATCATCGCAGCTGTTGCCCGCCGCCATGAAATCGATCGCGGGCGACACTGTGATATTGCCGTTTTGCCGATACGCGCGCAGCCGATAATTTCCGTGCGCGAGATCTACGAACAATGGATTGGCGCTGACCACCGTGCCGGCATGCAAGGGCAGGGTGGTGATGTCGTTCGACACAATGTAGTTGATGTTGGAGCCGGAGTTGCTTGAGCTATCCAGCGTGGGCTTGGCGGACTCGTAGATGATGCTACGAAGCAAAGTCAGAGAGGAGCTGTCGGTGATTTTGAAAACATGATCGGCGCCGATACTGTTGTTGGCGAAGGTCGAATTCTCGATATCAAAATTTGCGCGCGCGCCGAGAATCACTTGCTGCGAGACATGGTTATCGGCGATCAGCGAACTGATCAAATCGATGATGCCGCCGGCATTGATAGCGTGAATGACATAACCGCCCTGGTTGTCCAGCAAGCTGATATGGCTGGCGAACAGGTCGCTGCCCGAACCTGCGAAAATGGTCGCATTGCTGGTTGAGTTGAGGTTTGTATCCTGCGTGATATTGCCGGACAAGGAATTGCATGGAGCATCAAGGGCGCAGCCGACCGCGCCGAAACCAGCGAACTGATCGCCGTTACAACCTGCCACGGCGTCGGTATTCAAATCGACGACTCCACCGGCATCTGCGCGACCGGAGGCGCTAAATGAATCCAGATAAATGGCGGCGCCTTCAGCAGCCGAGTTGCCATCAATACGAAAATTGAAGGCACATACTTTTGCCGCAGAATTGCCACTCGCACTTTGGTACGGTTTGAGATAGATCGCACCGCCGTTGATCGATGCCACATTGGCTTGAATGCTTACCGGTTGTTGCGAATTCGTCGTGAACAAATTGACGACGGCGTCCTGGTTGGCTGCGCCCGGCGCTGCCACTGCCGCGATGCCACCGCCGTATGCCGCAGAGTTTTTTGCGATGACGCTAGTGCCGCTTGGGCTCTGAAAATAATCGCCTGGCGAGCCGATATCCGCGTGTGCCGGACCGACGACATAAAGCCCGCCGCCGTAGCCGTTGTTGGCGGTATTGGCGAACAACTGGGTCCGATCGGCGACCATGATCAAATGGGTAGCCCCTTCAATGAGCATGCCGCCGCCCGAGACTGTGGCCACGTTGTTTTTCACCAGCGAGTTTGCCAGCAGCGTGAGTGTGGCATTGCCGCTCGGTGCCATCGCGATGCCGCCACCATAACTGGCCTGATTGGCGGAAATGTTCGAGGTATCCAGCGTCAACGAACCGGCGCCGCCAAAAAATATGCCGCCACCAAAACCGGCGCGATTGCCACCGCTGATCTGCAGGAATTTCAGCGTGACGTTGCTGTTGCCGGTGATCGTAATCACGCTCGCGCTGGTTTGTCCGGCGCCGCTGATCGTGACTTTAGGTTGCGGAAATGCCTGGCCGGCAAGATCATCCGCGCCCGGGGCACTGGTCGTGCCGCCGACGCCGCAGCCACTGCTGCTACCGATCAAATTGAGCGATCGATTGTCGATGTTCAGGTGCTGCGCAGTCCATGAAATTTCGTTCGTGATGACGATGTTCGGCGCGCACGTGGCGGTTGTCGAGACGGCGCTGATCGCGGCCTGGATTGTGGCGTAGTCGCACTGGTTGTCGCTGCCGACATAAAACGTCGGCGGCGGCACGGCCGGCGAACAATTCGCGCCGGCGTGAGTCCAGCCGAGCAGGCATGCGCCGACAAATAGAAAAAATCGCAAGATCGTCAGCATCGAAAAATCCTCGAACGCAACGGAGAGATACGTTTGTTCCGAGGAACGGAATGCAGCGGCTGGTAGCGCCATTACCGATCGCGAAATAATTCTTCTGACGTGGCCTCAGCGCACCAGCGAAACCGCGTCGCCGAATCCGTCGCCGAAAACTCGATCGAGAATCGGCTGCGCTTCGTACGCGCCGAGATCGCGCGGCGTCGAGCTGCGTCCGAGTACAGGCACCGGTTGGTTGTATGCATCACCATGCAGGTCGGGGCCGGTATCGATGCTCGCGACAAAATCTATCGCCGGCGATGCCGTGATGGTGCCGTTTTGTCGATACGCGCTCAGGCGATAATCGCCGCTGGCGACGTTTATAAACAACGGATCGCCGCTGACGACCGTGCCCGCACGCATCGGTAAAGTGGTGATGTCATTGGATAGCACATTGTCGATGTTGAGACCGTCGCTGCCGGCGTAATCGATCGTGGGTTTGCCGGGTTGGGAGACGATGCTGCGATACATTGTCAGGTAAGAGTTGGCATCGAGCTTGAACACATGATCGGCACCAATGCTGTTGTGAGCGAAGGTGGAATTGCCGAAGTCGAAATTCGCACTCTCGCCGAGAATGAGTTGTTGGGT
>JANXUW010000695.1 GCA_025351985.1 Pseudolysobacter sp. | reverse complement strand
CGCAATAAACGAATCTGCGCAGCATTGCGCGGCGCTTGCCGCCAACGCTGCGTCAAGTCCGACGACTTGTTATCCTAGTAGTCAACTCACTCTGACAGGGCCGGTGCAAACCGGCCCTGATTTTTTGTCCGCATGAAACGCCTACGCCCTCTGCTTCCGTTGTTATTGCTAATCACGCTCGGTATCGTGCTGCTGTGCAATGGCGCGCTCGATCGATTCCAGCCCGCGCATCTCGCGGCGGAACAACAACGCCTGCAGGCGATGATCGTTGAGCATCCGCTGCTCGCCGGCCTGACGCAGATCGTGGTGATGATGCTGGCGATCGCCACCGGCATTCCGGGCGCGATCGTGATCATCTTTGCCGGCGGCATGTTGTTCGGCGTGTTCATCGGCACCGTGCTTTCGGCGCTTGGCACCGTGCTCGGTGCGTTGATTTTGTTCGTCGCCAGTCGCAATGCGTTCGGCTCGCACAGCGGCAAAAAAGCGCCGGCGATGGTCGAGGCGTTGCGCAGCGGTTATCTCGCGCATCCGTTCAGTTACACGTTGTTCCTGCGACTGGTCCCGGTCATTCCGTTCGGCGCCGTCACCGTCGCACTCGCGTGGTTGCGCTGCCCGTTGTGGCTGTTCCTCACCGCCACTGCACTGGGCGGCGCGGTGATGGTCGGATTCGAAACCGCACTCGGCGCCGGCCTCGCCAAAACCATCGCCGAAACCGGCAGCGTCAACCTGAATCTGTTCGCCGAACCGAGCGTGTTTCTGCCGATGATCGCACTCGGCCTGCTGGCTCTCGTGCCCGTTTTGATCAGCAGGTTTCGCGCAAAACGTATCTAGTTTTTTAGCGTCCATCCGCTACGAATCGTCGCGTGGTTCGCAGGTTGCGTCATGAATTGCTGCATATCAATTGACGCTGAGCCTATGAGTTAGTCGGCGCTATTGTGTGCTACGCCTGCAGGGTCGGCGCTAAGCCTGACGCTTGACGCGTCGCGTTCGGCATTGCCTCAGCGCAGGCGCTGTCACGCTTCTTCGAGAACAAGCGTACAGCCACCAATTCTGGCTTCCACGCATCGGCCGAGCGAAAAGAACGTGAACGATACCGTGACCGAAACCGATTCCGCCGCGTCCACACCCCAGAGCGGGCGGACGATGTTGTCGACCCATTCCTTGTATTGCGCCAGTTGTTCGTCAGTCAGATGGAATGCCGAATTGTCCATTTCAATTCCTCAAAGAACCAAATCAGGATACGATCTCATGCTCGCGCGCTTCGCGTTCAAACGGTGCATGCCGATATCCGAACGCGTCGATTTGTTGCAGATAGATCGGCAGGAACAGCGTGATCGAGCCCGCGCGTTCGTATTGACGCACACGCCGAAATTCGAGCGAGAATAGCCGCGTCGAAACATATCCTTCGCGTATCCAGATACCGTACCGAGGATTAGCCTGAGCGATGACGAATTTATCAGACCGAGCGCGGCCGCGACCGCGCGGAGTCGCTTGTTGTCCGGCAGCGGAAATTCGCTGAAATTCATAAGGCATATGCACTGCGGCGTTTCTACGCCGACGCAAGAGCTGTGCATTCGAGCTGCACAGCCCAGACGATAGCGTCAGGCAAAGCTGCATCCAGTTGGGTGAGAAGCGCTTCAGTCATCCCGCCGCGCGTAACGCGGCGTTCAAGAGCGAATCTGCGCCACCAGAGTATTCAACCGCATCCCGAATCAGGGCGCGTTCCGCAAGCTCCCCCTTTTCGTGTTGATAGCTTCGGTGCTTGAGATTGGGCGCACGGTTGCTAGGATGAAGTAGGGCGGCGACGGCAGGAACAGTTAGGGCATAGTCCTTGAAGCTGACGTTGAGAGCCAAGGGCCCCTCGCCCGCGTCGATATCCGGCCAGGACCCGCTCGCCCAACTGATTGGGAGTTGCCGCGTGCATTCGGTGAGAAATGCGGCTACGTCCTTGCCAAGCGTGAGAATTAGGCGCGGCTTTGCGAAATCGAGCTGGCGGCTGAAAAAGGTAACGCATGCTTCGCGAAAAATTTTGTCGCGCTGGCCGGCTATTGGCCCGGTGTTCGACCCTTCCTTGCGCAGCCCCATGAATGCATTCGTGAAAAAACAACAATCGAGAGGAATTCCCGACGCTTGCAGCAGAGTTTCTTCCCAGATCGTGTAACTTGTTTCCTCTCCGCGGCTTCTGGATTTCTTGAAATTCTCTAGGTAGTGTCGTCACAAGATGTTAAATATGCGA
>JANXUW010000671.1 GCA_025351985.1 Pseudolysobacter sp. | reverse complement strand
AACCCGGTTGCGAGGCTGATGTTATCCCGGTGACTCCAGGCGTCTATGATTGTCGGATTGTGCAGCTTTATGCTCCTGAGGAAGCCGATTCCGATGACGTGTTCGATCGTGAGGAGCCGCATTTTCATCTGGTAATCACCGCGGCGGTCAATCAATCGTCAGTAAAGTTTGAAGAAGTGCCGTGGTTCCCCGAGGGCGACGATTAGCACTCGCGATTACTTTTCTGCATCACATGCGATACCACGCTGACGATAGATAATTGCGAGCCAGCTTCAGCAGCATGGCCGAACAGCTGGACGCAGAAAACCGAATCAGCGAGACTCCGCCGCATGCAGATCGAATGTCACGCCGAAAAAATATTCCCAAGTGATACGCAAGCCGCGTTCGATTTGATCGTCGATGCGCAGCGTTTTCCCGGCACGTTCGTCGGTTACGGATTGATCCCGTCGATCCGCGCGATCGTGCTGGAAACGCCGCTAGCGGTCGGTGCGATCCGGCGCATCCACAACAGCGACGGCAGCGTGCTGACCGAACATGTCACGGTGCTCGATGCTCCCACTCGGCATGCTTATGTGCTGAGCGATTTTCGCGCGCCGTTTGCGTGGCTGGTGAACAAGGGCGAGGCCGACTGGCGCGTGTCCGCGGCGGATTCCGGCTGCAACGTGCGCTGGTCCTACACCTTCACCCTGACCAGTATCTGGATTTATCCGCTGGCGACTTTGCTGCTGCGGGTTTTCATGCAGCGCGCGATGCAGCGTTGCCTCGACAACATGGCGAATCTGCTCGCGAACGCGCCGGATGAGCCGAAGGCGTCGGCATAAATGGAAAGCTGGATTCTGCTCGCGCTGGGGCCGGTATTTCTCGGTTTCATCGTGTGGGAAGCGTGGTGCTGGAAAGATCGCCGTCCGGTTTACAGCCTCAAGGATACGGCGTCCAACGCTGCGCTCGCGCTGATGCATCAGGGCGCCGATGCGCTGGCGTGGCTCGCCGTGATCGGCATCTATGCGTGGGTGTACCAATATCGATTGTTCAATCTGCCGGCATCGGTCTGGACTGTCGTTGCGCTGTTCGTCGCGCAGGATTTTTTCTACTACTTTTTTCATCGCGCCAGTCATCGTATCCGCTGGATGTGGGCCTCGCATGTCACCCATCATTCGTCCGAACGCTTGAATCTTTCGACCGCGTTTCGGCAGAGCCTCACGTATCCGATTTCCGGCATGTGGTTGTTCTGGCTGCCGCTCGCGCTGATCGGATTCGCACCGAAAAACATCATCGTCGTGGTCGCGATCAATCTCGCTTTCCAGTTTTTCGTGCACACCGAAGCGGTGCGCAAACTCGGTTGGCTGGAATATGTTTTCAATACACCATCGCACCATCGCGTGCACCACGCGCGCAACCCGAAATACATCGATCGCAACTACGCCGGCGTGCTAATTATCTGGGACAAATTGTTCGGCAGCTTCGTCGCCGAAGATCCCGATGTGCCGTGCGAATACGGCATCGTGCAACCAATCCATTCGCACAATCCGTTGCGCCTGACGTTTCACGAGTGGGGCGCAATGTTTCGCGATTTCGCACGACCGCAAACCTTTGCATCGCGCGTGAAGCAATTGTTCGGACCGCCCGAGCGCGCGCATGCGCAAGTGTCGGGCGGTGCCGAACACCACTGAGATCGTATTCATGCCGGGTGGCGACAAACCGTCGCACGGCGAAGCGCAAGTTTCAGAGTGCGATACTTGATATTCATGGGGCGAGAGCAGGATAGAGAATGGCAGCGATTGGAATGTGTGGAACGTTTGATGTCGAGAACTACGGCGATTTGTTGTTTCCGCTGATCGCCGCACACGAATTGCGTCAGCGGTTGCCCACGCTGGATTTGCAGAAATTCTCGTACTTTTCCAAGCGCGCTGCCGCGTGGCCGTTCGACGTCGTATCGCTCACCGAATTCAGCGCGTCGGTCGAACGTCTCGACGGTTTGATCGTCGGCGGCGGCCACATCATCCGTTTCGATCAGAACGTTGCGCCCGGATATTTGCCGCCCGGCAATGACCTGCATCATCCGCTGAGTTTGTGGTTGACGCCGATGCTGCTCGCGCTCGAACAAGGCCTGCCGGTGGTCTGGAATGCACCCGCCGTTTATGGCGATATCCCGGCGTGGGCTGCGTCGCTGCTCACGGCCGTATTGACCGGCAGCAAATACGTCTCAGTGCGTGATGTCGCGTCGCAGCGCGCACTCGCGCCGTTCGCGCGCGATGCGGAAGTCTGCATCGTACCCGACACGGTGTTTGGCATCGCCAATCTGCGTGATGAAAATATTTCGCGTGAGTGCGCGGCGCTGCGGCAAGGCATGGGTCTGCACAAAACTTACCTCGTCGTGCAAGCGACCATTGGCCTCGATGCGATTGCGCGTTTGCTGAAAACACACGCCGCCACGTTTGCCAGCTACCAGATCTTGATCCTGCCAATCGGCCCGGTGCTCGGTGATGGGGAAGAAAAAAACGAGCACGATTTTCCGACCGCGCTGCGTTTGCCGCACTGGCCAAATCCGCTGTTGCTGGCCGAGCTGATCGGCGGCGCGGAAGGCGCGATCGGCACCAGCCTGCATCTTGCCATCACCGCGCTGGCTTACGGCGTGCCGGTGTTTCGGCCACAGGAATCCGCGCAAGGAAAATACGGTTTGCTGGCGGACTTCGATACGATCCATCTGTTCGACAATGACAGCGAAATCTCGCCGCAATGGCTGCAGCAAAAGCTCGGCAACAAGCTCGAGGGAGCCGACCAGAGCATGCTCGAGCGCTCGGTGTCCACGATC